>JAAYZI010000197.1 GCA_012514925.1 Deltaproteobacteria bacterium
CATGCGTCTTAGCACAAATGGCTTGGTCTTTTGATTTAAAAACTTTGTGACCTCTACGTCCGGGCCGCGTTCAAGAATAGGTCTTTCAATGTGGTTTTTGAAAAATTCTTGGGTGCCCAAATACCCGGGCATCAAGAAATCGAAGATCGACCAAAGCTCCATAGGGCGATTCTCAGTTGGGGTGCCGCTTAGCGCCAAACGGTGAGCGGCTTTGAGCGCCTTTGCAGCCTTGGTTGTGGCAGCCTGGGGATTCTTGATGTTTTGCGCTTCATCCAAGATGAGATAACCCCAGTCTATGTGCTGCAGCTCGTACCAGTCTAGCCTGAGCAGGGCGTAGCTGGTTATTACCAGATCGAATTTGCCGATTTCAGAAAAACGCTGCTTGCGCTGCGGTCCGTGCAGTAGCAGCGCCCGTAGATTAGGGCAGAAACGCTTTGTCTCGTACAGCCAGTTCATGATTACGGAAGTGGGGGCTACAATCAGGGAGGGGCGGCGCTTACTTCTACCGCGCTTATGTTTAAGAAGTTGAAGTTGGGCCAAGGCCTGAACTGTTTTGCCCAGCCCCATTTCATCCGCCAATACACCGTTTAACCCGAAATCGTGTAGGAACTTAAGCCAACTTAGACCCTCCTTCTGATAGGGTCTAAGTTTGCCGTTAAAATTTGGTGAGGGATCCACGGGAGTGATTTGATCAAAATTCTGCAGCTTTTGAGAGACTTCCTGTAGAGTTTTGTCGAGGCTGATTTGGAAGCGGTCCTCTTGGATGCGGCTGAAATTAACGGCTTGGGCGCAACTAACCTTGGTTTTGATAGTGTTTCGCAGCTTGTAGCTTGGGTCTACCATGCCGAGAATGTTTTTGAGGTGGTTTAGCCCTGGCCCTGGCACGTGGGCATAGGCCCCGCTTTCCAGCCTTAGCCAGCGGTCAGTTTCACTGCGGATGTTTCTAAAGAGGATACTAATCGGCACATTGGCGTTGTTTTGGGTCAGAGAGATTTGGCAATCGAACCAATCGATGCCTTGTGAGGCGACTGTGCCGCCAGTTGAACGCAGTGAGACATTCAGGGAGAGCTCCGCAAATCGAACGGAATTGGATACCTGCTTTGCCCCTTTTATTTTCCAAGGTGGTGGAAAAAGTTTTTCGCCCTGGTAAGCCAAGTCCAAAGCTTGATCGGCCCTGACCATATAGCACTTACGCTCACTGTCGAAGGAAAAGCCTAATGATTTAAGGAAATCTATATAGACTGATTCTTTGGCGCGGTCGGGTAGATAAACTACATTTTTATTCGGAGCGGGAGTCGGGTAGTTGAATTCCAGTTGGGCCGCAATTTCGAAGCGTTGCTGAGAAGCAAAATGTTCCATGTGAGTATCGATGCGCTTCATTTCGAGAGTCGGCTGAGGAGATTTGACTTTGCAAGCCGGCTGCCGTTCAGGGTTTACAATCTGAATTACTTGTGGGTGATAAAGCCCGTCCTGCAAGGCCTCCAAGATTGGGCCGGTAAGATGCCGTGGCATAGTAATAGTGGAGGAGTAAGGGAAGATCGCGGCGATGCGCGAGGCTTCGGCCGAAATTTTGTAAACTGTATTGGCCACCATGGTCCAATATGGTCCGGTGCCTAGCACTTCGTTTTCTTTGTTGCGTATGGAACCGTCAGGCAGCATCCAATACATCACTAGTTCAGCGGCGGAATCCAACCATTCTACTGAAAGTCTGGCGTTTAAGAGGTCGCGTGAGAAATTAACAGCCTCATAGTCAGGCAAAGAAACCACGTCACTGTACTCTTGCACCAATCCCAGCACTGTTTCGATGCCGCGGCTAGAATTTATATACCACAGTTCCTGAAGCTCATCCCAGTTTCCTTCATCTTCAAGCACCTGCAGGAGGACGTTGTCGAGAGCCCGCGCGGAACGTAGGTCGAATCCGGAAAAAATAGTGGGTGTTTGCTTGCAGCCGTCAAACACAAGCTGAATACCGAGCCGATCAGAGCGCAGATCTAAAACAACGCTGACCTCAGG
>JAAYZI010000019.1 GCA_012514925.1 Deltaproteobacteria bacterium
GACTGCGGTTGCAGAGCTGCTTTTGCGTGATATCGATAAAGAGACCGTAGATTTCGCTCCTAACTTTGACGACTCTACTGAAGAGCCGGTGGTGCTGCCGTCGGTTTGGCCTAATCTCGTTGTAAACGGCACTGACGGTATTGCAGTTGGTATGGCCACTCATATTCCGCCCCATAATTTGGGGGAAGTCGTAGACGGCACGATTGCGCTCATTAACAATCCCGATCTGAGCTTAGCGGAACTGATGCGCCATATTCCTGGCCCCGACTTCCCGACCGGAGGAATAATTCGTGGACTACGGCCGATCAAATCCGCTTATGGGCATGGGCGCGGAATAATTAAACTTGTGGGGAAGACTCATACCGAGACCATTAAGAAAAAATCGCGCAGTGCTGAGGCAATTGTAATTACCGAGATTCCGTTTCAAGTCAATAAGGCTCGCTTGGTCGAGCGCATTGCGGATTTGGTTAACGACAAGGTTATCGACGGCATAGCCCGTTTACGTGACGAATCGGATCGAGGTGGCATGCGGATTGTGATCGAACTCAAGCGCGACGCCACGGCTGAAGTCGTCATAAACCAGCTCTACAAAATGACGCCCTTGCAGACCAGTTTTGGAGTGATCAATCTGGCGATTGTGGAAGGGCGGCCGGTGGTTTGCTCTCTTAAACAGCTGCTCACCCATTTTATCAACCATCGCCGTGATGTTGTAACCCGGCGCACGCAGTTCTTGCTAGGAAAAGCGGAAGAACGCATGCACATTTTGGAGGGATTCAGAGTCGCCTTGCTGAATCTTGATGATGTGATCGCTTTAATTAAAGGCTCCGATACTCCGCAGGCAGCCGCGGCGGGATTGATTAAAACCTATGAGCTTTCAGCTGCGCAGGCTCAGGCCATCTTGGATTTAAAACTGCAAAAGTTGACCGGGATGGAGCGTCTAGCAATTGAAAAAGAGCATCAGGCTTTAGCGGAGGAGATTGAACGCTTGCGCGCTATTTTGGCGGATACAAAAAAAGTGGATGCTTTGATTGTCGACGAGCTAAGAGAAATCAAGGAGAAGTTTGGCGACCCGCGTCGCACCAAGATCGAGTCCGCTGAGATCTCCGGGTTTGAAATGACGGATCTGATTGAAGACAAAGAAATGGTGGTCACTATCAGCCACAAGGGCTATGCCAAGCGCACTGCGGTGGAGTCTTACCGCGAACAGCGCCGTGGTGGTAAGGGCGTAGTCGGCGCGGACACGTTGGACGACGACTTCATTGAGCATCTTTTTGTGGCGTCTTCTCATGGTCAGATTTTAATATTTACGACCCTTGGGCGGTTGTACAGGCTGCAGGTTTATGAAATTCCGGAAGCCATCCGTGCCGGTCGCGGTCGTGCGCTTGTGAACCTGCTTAATCTCAAAGAAGATGAGGCCGTGACTGCAGTCCTGCCGGTGCGGGAGTTTAAGCAGGGCAGCTACATTTTAACCGCAACCCGTCGCGGTTACGTCAAGAAAATGGACCTGATGGAGTTCAGCAATCTGCGCCGACAAGGCGTTATCGCTTGCGCCCTTGGTCCTGGCGATGGGTTAGTTGGTGCTTACTTAACTTCCGGTTCAGACCAGATCATACTTGCCACAAAAGGGGGAATGGCAATACGGTTTAGTGAGTCGGATGTGCGGCCGATGGGCCGGTCGGCGCGTCGCGGCGTTCGTGGCATTCGTTTGGAAGCAGGTGATGAGGTGGTAAGTTTGGCGGTGGTCCCCTCCGTCTTCGAGGGAGGATCTGGGCAAGAGAGCGTTCTTACTTTTCTATCGGTATGTGAAAATGGTTACGGTAAGCGCACCGACATTGACGACTACCGTCTGCAAAAGCGTGGAGGCAAGGGTCTGATCGGCATCCGCACTTCGGAACGTAACGGCGCGGTTGTATCGGTTTCGGCAGTTAACGACAACAGCGGCTTGATGATTATTACCTCAGCTGGAAAGATCATTAGGTTTAATGCAGGGGACGTTTCGGTGATCGGCCGCAACACCGTAGGAGTTCGGCTTATTAACTTGGATGAAGGCGAAAAGGTGATGGCCGTTACGCCCTTGCATGAGAATGACGCCGATTAAAGGAGAGCGGCTTAGTGCGAATATCGGTATTGGGATTGGGACATTGGGGCACGGCCATTGCCAACCATTTGGCTGGGAAAGGCTTCGAGGTGTTGGGCTGGAGCATCGAACCCGAGGTGGTAGATGGTATAAACCGCACACATCAGAATCCAAAGTACCTTAGTCATGTAAAGTTGGCAGCAGGGCTGCGGGCCACCTTGGATCTGGAACAGGTCGCCGACTACGATTACGTGATTCTGGTTTTGCCCTCAGAAGTGTTAAGCCGGGTGCTGCCTAAGGTACCAATTAAACCCGATACGATTTTTGTTAGTGCTGTAAAAGGCATAGATTACGAGAGCGTGCTCACGCCGCTGGAGTGTGCGCGGCGTTTTTTACGGATCGTACCTGAGCTCGCTGTAATCTCCGGCCCGGGTTTCGCCAAAGATGTGGCAGTTGGCCGAATAGTAGGGTTGGTGGCGGCGTCTCAGCGCGAAGAAACGGCCCGTAGGGTGGCGGATCTTTTCTCTAATGAAGGAATGCGGGTTTATACCTCGACGGACCCCCTAGGGGTGGAGTTAGGTGGTATCCTTAAGAATGTGATCGCTATTGCCGCAGGCGCCGCTGACGGCTTGGAATTAGGCGACTCCGCGCGGGCAGGGTTGATTACCAGAGGATTGGCTGAGATGACCCGGCTAGCCTGCGCCATGGGCGCGGATGCGCGCACTCTTGCGGGGCTTTCAGGTTTGGGGGATTTAGTCCTGACCTGTACCTGTGATAACAGTCGTAACCGCACGGTTGGATTTAGATTGGCCAAGGGCGAACGTCTGGAGGATATAATTTCTACTCTTGGTTCCGTGGCGGAAGGTGTTAAAAATTCCGCATCTGTTCTTAAGCTAGCTGCTAAGTATGGCGTAGATATGCCTATCAGCGTGCAGGTGGATCGTATTCTAAGAGGCGAGGTTTCGCCGCAGCAGAGTATGCGGGCGTTGGTTAGTCGCCCTTTAAAGAAAGAGCTTGAGTAGGGCTTCGTTTAGGGCTTCGTTTAATGATGTACAAGTCAGGATTTGGTCGTACAGACAGTGTATAATTTTTTCATATAAAACGTAAGGTCATCCAGTCTGGTACGATCTATGTTGTCCTCGTTCCTCGTTGCATATACATATCTCGCGCAAAGAACGGTTGCCGGATATGGTTGGCTTGGACCCAGATCTAAATGAGAGATCCGAGCGAACCCGGATCTCTCACCATTTGAATCAGTACCTCGTGATTAGTTTGGATTTTTGACTTTGCTGAGAATCGCCTTATCTGTCTGGCTAAGCGCTTCGCTTATATCCAGCAGCATCACGACGCTTTCTCCGATCTTGCCCATTCCCAAAATAGCCGAGGTATCCATATCCGAGCCGAATTTGGGTGCCGATTCAATCTGTTCAGCATCGAAGTCATACACTTCGCGTACGCTATCGACTACCACTCCGACCGCGATTAACTGATCTTCAACCGCGATGTTAAGGACGATAATGCACGTTTGAGCGGTATACTCCTCCGGCTGCATGTCCAGTTTCAGACGCAGGTCCAGCACTGGGATTATTTTACCGCGCAGATTGATGACGCCCTTGATATACTCCGGGCTTTTTGGAACGTGGGTAATCGGTTGGATCCCAATGATCTCTTGGACCCGCAGAATCTCAACCCCGTACTGCCCACCTCCAAGGTTAAAGGTTAGGTACTTTCCTGCCAGTCGACCGGACAGCTTTCCCTGGTCGACACTTGCTTCGATGTTTTGCGTTCCTGATGTTTCCATTACTTCCCCCTTAGAAACCTGCAAAATCTTCGTTCTCAAGCGGAATGATCTGGTTAGGTGTAGGCTGCATAGAGTTGGCTTTTGCCTGCGGCCTGTCACTGGCCCTGGTGTCGGCCGGCCTGCGCGATTTGGCTACGCCGTTTGAGGGGCGAGACTTGAGTCCGGAAGCAGTTGTTGACGCTGGTCTATGCGCAGCGTTATCACTTCGATCCTTGAAGGTATGGTGTTTGAGCTTACCTCCTTGCCCGTATGCCAGCTCCTCCAACTCGCCCACAGCATCTTCCATGACACGCGCCTGCGACAGCAACTCTTCGCTGGAAGCCGCACATTCCTCGCTCACCGCGGAATTTTGCTGTGTGGTTTGATCCATCTGAGTCATAGCGGTATTAAGCTCTCGCAGTCCCGTTGCCTGCTCGCCACTGGCGGCTGCGATCTCTCCCACCAATGCCGAACTTTTTACCGAATTACCTTTGATTTCAACCAACGATTTGCTGACCTCTTTGGAGACTTCCACGCCGCGATCAGCCAAGTCCTGTGCCCTCTGAATCTTTTCGGCCGTCTCCTTGGCGGCTGCAGCACTGCGCTGGGCCAAATTGCGGACCTCTTCGGCCACCACCGCAAACCCTTTACCAGCGTCTCCGGCGCGTGCAGCTTCAACCGCTGCGTTCAGTGCTAACAGGTTGGTCTGAAATGCGATCTCATCAATGGTCTTGATGATTTTTCCGGTTTCATCCGCAGACTGTTTGATCTGGTCTGCGGCTTCTTCCATCTTGATGACGGCGACGTTGCCCTCTTCGGCCACCTCCTCCACTGTTTTGGTGATAACTGCGGCCTGTTCAGCGTTGGAGGCGTTCTCCTTAGCCATCGAGGAAACTTCTTCCAGTGAAGCAGCTGTCTCCTGTAGGGCTGCAGCTTGTTCGGTAGCTCCTTGTGAGAGGCTCTGCGAAGCTGAAGCCACCTCGCCAGCGGCGGAAGCAACTTGAGTGGCGCCTTCTGATACTATACCAATTATGTGGGTTACTTGTTTTACAATCTGTCGTGAGATGAGGTAGGTCGCCAGCGCTCCGAAAACACTGATGATAAGGGAGAGGGTTCCCATCGACCACAGCCAGCGGCTAAGTTCATCCTCTACGTCATCAACGTAGACTCCCTTTGCAAGAACCCATCCCCAGGGTTGGAAAGATTTAACAAAAGTTATTTTCGGCGATGGTAGGCTAGCATTTGGCTTAACCCAGGAGTAATTGGTGTAACCTTCACCCTGCGCTTTGGCTACACTGACCATCTCACGGAACGCGAAAACTCCATTTGGATCCTGAGTGCCGCTTTGATCTCTGCCAACCAGCTCCTTATCTGGATGGTGAATAAAAATGTGATTACTGTCTAAAATGAAGAAGTAATCCCCGTTTCCATAGCGCAGCGGGTCAATCGTGTTGATTGCTAATCTCTTCGCTTCGTCCTGTCCTAACTTCCCGTCTTTAGCGAGGGTTTCATAGTGTTCAAGAATTCCATCCGCGGCCTCAACGACGTGTTTTAATTCCTGTTTGCGGGCATCATACATCGCTACCCTGAAATTTGAGTACAGGTAACACAGCAAAAGTATAAACGCCGCAACTGGCAAAAAACCAGACGCCAAAATTCGGCTGGAAAGTTTCATTTTTGAAAAGCTAATAGCCATTTTATCCTCCCGTATATTGACTTGCTTGAAAGACAGAATACAAAACGTGTTGTATTATGCTCTTGGGTCAGGCTATTCTGACCAGCCGTCTGCGAAGTTTCATATCAAACTTTCGCCGTCACGCTGTGGAAGCTTCCCGCCCTGTGAACTCTTTCGACCACACACAATTTGTTCTTTAGGTTTTTTTACTCTTTTTGAAAAAGGCCTTTAGCAGATTGATTTTTTTGGATAGGCGATCTGGAGTTTAGCAGACTAGTTAAGTGCTAACTTGTATTTTTGTGCACTCAATTCAAACGCGTAACCGTTTGCATGAATATTACTTTCTCTGGAGAAAGTGAAATTAACTCCGCGCCGAGGTAAAATTTTACCGCCGAGGCTGAAAACAAAAATTGCGTAATTAATTCCCCGCGTAAGCAGTACCGTAACCGTTTGCATGAATATTACTTTCTCCGGAGAAAGTGAAATTAACTTCGCGCCGAGGTAAAATTTTACTGTCGAGGCTGAAAACAAAAATTGCGTAATCAATTCCCTGCGTGAATGGATACCCAAACGTGAACGGCCGAAGGTTTTTTTGGCAGACGCTGTGTGTTTAAGCTCCGTACTCTGCCAGGTAGGCGCGAATGCGCTCCTGCATCGCCGCTTCGAGTGTAAAACCGCTAGAATTTGGGCTTGAGAGGTGTTCTACGATCTCATGGATTGTGACGATTTGAAAAACTGGCACCCCCAATTCAAGTTCAGTTTCCTTGGCGGCGGACAAGGTCCCGCTTCCGCGTTCGCAACGGTCAACGGATATGACTACGCCGACGATCTCAATTGGTGCTAGGGCTTTGAGCATCGGTACCACTTCGCGCAAGGTCGTTCCGGCAGTGATAACATCTTCTACGATGACAACGCGCTCTCCCGGTTGGAATTTGTGACCAACAATTTTGCCCTTGTCGCCATGATCTTTAATTTCTTTGCGGTCGAAAGCGTAACTTAGGCTCAATCCATGTTCGGTATAGAGCGCCATGGCCGCGGCCACTGCCAGAGGGATTCCCTTGTAAGCGGGCCCGAAAATCACATCCAGCTTGCCGACATTCAGGGATGCGATGCGGGAAGCGTAAAAATTGGCCAGTTTGGCCAGATGCTCCCCGGTTTCAAACTTGCCGGTATTAATAAAATAAGGCGCTTTACGTCCTGACTTAAGGATAAAATCCCCAAAGTTTAAGGCTTTCGATGAAATCAAGAAATCAATGAAGTCGCTTTGGTATGCTTGCATCACGCCCTCCTTGTTTTTCTTGGTTTTACTCCGAAAGCGGAGAAAAATGAAAGTAGTAAGGTGTCTGTTTATAAAATACGCGGAGTTAATTTCACTTTCACCGGAGAAAGTAATATTCATGTGAATGGTTACCGGATACCGGAATACCGGATACAACCTGCCGGATTAGGCTTTAGTTAATTAGCCGGACTTCCGATCCTAGCAGATATAGGAAGCGCTTATGGTGGAGGTTTATCATAAAAACCCAACGCAGGGGTCCTTGTTTGCTGGCCGCTATCAGGTCGAGAAACTCTTAGGCGAAGGGGCTATGGGCAGGGTCTTTCTGGCCCGGGATACCATGCTTTCAAATGAGCGAGTAGCGCTCAAGGTGTTACACCAGAGTCTTTGCGCGGATGCGCGTCATACTAAACGGTTTTTGCGTGAAATTCAGCTGACCCGTAAGATCACCCACCCGAACATCGTACGTACTTTTGAGATCGGCTCTCAAGGAGGCTGGTTGTTCTTCAGCATGGAATACGCTCCAGGGAAAACTTTGAAAGAGATGATCAGCGAGGGGCAAGTTGAGTTAGGAAAAGTAAAGGACATTTTACTAGAGATAGCCTGCGGCCTGCAGGCTATTCATGAAGCCGGCATAATTCACCGTGACCTCAAACCTGGAAATGTTATTTGCAGCCCCGACTACAAGATTAAGATTACTGACTTTGGAATCGCCAGACCAGATGCCTCCGATTTGACAGGCCACGATGAACTGCTTGGCAGTATCCGGTATTTGGCTCCGGAGTGTTGGACTGGAACAAATGTCGGTCCACCCGCAGATATGTACGCCTTGGGAGTCGTGGGGTACGAATTGTTTACCGGGATAGTGCCTTTTGATGGCGAGGGCGCAGCGGAACTTATGTTCAAGCACTTGCAGATCAAACCACTGCGCCCTTCGGCGTTGCTGGACAGGGTGCCACACTGGGCTGATGAGTTGGTGATGAATCTGTTAGAGAAAGATCCGGCAAAGCGCTTCGGTACTGACCAGCTGATCGCGCTGTTAAGCGGCGATGGGGACCTTGAGGAAAAAATGCGATCCTACAGTTCTAATGACTCAGTGGGAAGAAAGTTCGGGTTTGAAGCTCCGGATTATTCCTTCCCCCCAAACGAAACAGCCGGTGTTGCCGAGTCTGAGGACGATTGGCTTCCAGAATCTCCGTTGTCGGAAGAGAATCTGGGGTCCACTGACTTGCCGCTGATTGAAGATCCCGACAGGTATTCATGGGTTACAGATAAAAAGCTGCACTCTACCCCATCCATAGAATCCCGTCTCTTTCAGCATTCGGGAGGACATGTTTTCGGAAGCGGGGCGCACGCCACTCCTGATGGAATGGGTGCACACCTGCTACGCTTGTTACTGGCGCCTGGACTATTCGTAGTTGTTGGTATTCCACTTGCAGTGCCGCTTGCTTTCTTGGCGCGGACCCTGTGGGGATGGAGGGAAGAGGAAGGCGTAATTTTTGCCTTGGCGGCATTGCTGGTGCTGCTGCTCTATGCCCTGATTGCCGCGATTCCCTTGACATGCTTAGGCGCAATTGCGCTGCCAGTTCGCAAGTTACCTCGGGTATGGTTGAAGATCGGCGTGGCCCTTATGCCGACGGTAACGATCATGGCACTGGTATACACGGGGTGGTCGATCCTAGTTGGAGGTGGCGGGGAGGATGGATTAGAGCTTTCTAAGCTTTTGTATGCTTGGCAGGAGGGCGTGCGCGCGGTGATTGATAATTTATTCAGGGTGACTGGAATCTTTCCCTATGGCAGCCACTATTATGCGACGCTTGGCCAGAATGGCGCAGCTCTTGCCGTAGGAGGATCGTGGGGCGGACTGTTGTTGTACTACGTGCTTCTGGTTGCCTATTTGAGGAGTGTTATATCAGCCTACTCTGAAGGGCTTTGCCAACATCCTCGGGAGAAGCGACGGCTGATCCGGCTGATTGTGGCCCTGACCGTGGTGTGCTTATTGGAGTTTGGGGCACGTCAGTATCTGGGACCATCTGAAGCATGGCGGTCCGCCGCAAGTCAAGTCGTAAGTGCTGCGGGCAGTGATATTGACAGCTATGCTATTACGTGTGGGCTTATGAATTGGGCTTTACTGATACTAGGCTTCTTTTTGTTTGATCAGTTGAGGCGCCGCAGTAACGAATAGGGACCGTCCTTATTATTACCTCACCAATTTACCGATGCGGTCCCAGGAGTACCACGACCAGTAAATGACCTGCGCCTTGCCTTTAATCAGATCACTGTCGAGGAATGGGCCGTCGCCCCAGTAGCGGGAGTCTTTGGATTTATCGCGGTTGTCCCCTAAGAGCAGTACTTTGTCAGCGGGAACTGTAACGGGGCCAAAATGATCACGCCCTCCTTCTTCCCAGCGGACTTCGTAGGGTTCGTTGTAGGGTTCGTTATTGATGAGCACCGTGCGGCCACGCACCTCGACCGTGTCTCCAGGCAAGCCGATCACACGCTTAATGATATTAACTTTAGATTCATCTTCGGCGAGGGTGTTTGGATCATCTTTCCGCGTAAAAACCACGATATCGCCGCGTTTAGGCATGCCCCACTGCCAAAGGGTGCGCTTCACGAATGGCAGCCTGAATCCGTAATTCAGTTTTGTTATTAAGAGATGGTCTCCGATCATCAGGGCGGGAATCATTGACCCGGAGGGGATCTTGAAGGCTTCCACTACTGAAGCCCGCAGCACTATCGCTGCAGCTATGAACAGAGCGAGCGTCTTAAAAAAAGAAAATAATTCTTGTCGAGCATTACCGGATTTAGCAACATCTTCCGAATTGGTCGACGCAGTGTCGTTATTCATTTTGCGCGTGCATTTAAACAAATGGATTCGCTGTCACTCGCACTACACTTATTATAATGCCGCTCTTATGGCAAGGCTGTCAAACTGTCGGTTAGGTTTAAGCCGAGTAGGTTTGTCGCCGTCCGAAGACTACTGTTTGACAGTCAACTGTAACTGTTGGTTGCTTGGTTGTAACTGTGGAGATAAAGATGCCTGGTTCAAAGGCACGTTCTTTTAAAACTTCGACTTTATCTTTTTCAGGAACAATCATGTTAGCTGTGATTGAGAAATTTATCTCGACCACGACGTGACCTGGAGTTTCGTCGAGGATTTTTGTGATCATACCGTAAATCGGGTAGGTCTTGCCTAATTCCACCTCTCCGGCAGATACTTCTAAACCGTACTTTTCAAAGAAGTTTTGTTCTTTTTGTTCCATCTTATCAACCCTTCGCTAAAGCTGTTAAGAGCCCCTACACTCTATACACTAATCTGTGCCTGGAAAAGTTTGCTTCAGTTTCTTTAAGGGGTGGCAGATGGCGCTTCAGTATCCGGTCACATGAATATTAAGCTCAGGGATTGCAATGTGTTACAGGTGCGATTATAAGAAGTATCGTAACTGTTTACGTATGGAATTGATTACACAAACACCAAAGCTTAAGCAAAAGGTCCCCTTAGGGGATCATTTTTACCCCTAAAATCAGAACTGTTCGTTAAATTACACGTTGCCCATGGATCCTTTGACCAAAATTGAGGTTTTTGAGGTCGATCCGATTGTTGCGGAGGTTCTTTGTTGGCTTGTTGAGGACACGAATAGGTTATGGGAAAATTGGCAACTCTCTCTCAACAACATGAAGCGGCAACTCAGACGCAAAGGGCTCCCCTTTGACCAAGCGCCAACTTATGATAAGCCGCAGGACGGCGACACCATCAATGGAACTTACTGGAAAAGTTTGAATGAAATGGCTTTGCTCCTGCGTTCCAGTATTGAGAGTTACCTTCGTGGAGAAAAGAATCGGCCGACAGAAACTATTCGTTCGGAGTGTCAACGGATGCTTGATCTGGTCGATAGAATTCTAGGTGAGGCAGCAGATTGGCTAGGAGTGAAGAACGTAGAGGATGCACCTGCTGTTAGCTCAGAGAGGCTGAAAGGTCTTTTGAAATCGTTTCTCGATGATTTAGAGGGAATAGCTGCTGCTCATCCAGAATTATATGACACTGATGTCGGAGATCAGCTATCTGAGGCATTAGTCCGACACTATGTGAAAGCATCGAAGAGAACAAGGCTCCCCCACTCTTTTGGCATGTTTTCTGAAGAAGCGAATACCAAGGTCCGAGATGCCCTTTTGAAGTTTATTTCTAAAGCCAAGAAAATTGCTGCAGAAGAGGGCATAAACGAACCAAGAAGCAGACTTAGCACTATTCAGGACGATTCGGTAAGTACAGAGAAGGGCGAATGCTACGATGTGTTTTTCGGGCATCTCGACTTCATATAATGCCTCAGCGAAATGTAACCTAAACGCTTCCAAGCATAGGTAGTCCTCAGAAGCTGCATCTTTACTTTCTCCAGAGAAAGTAAAAATAAATTCTCCTTAATCATACAGGAACAGGGCTTAAGAGCATCAAAGCGCCCCATAAAAGGCCATGCCCGCAAACGTGACCGCGCAATCACTTTGGTAATCAACGGCTTGCCGGTAATCCAACAGCACGGCTTGGCTGCAGAGATTTAAGCGGTTAAGCAGGTCGAGCAGAAGGTATACTGCAGGAAAGCCACAAATTCGTCGCGCATCCTGGTCCTTGCAAATATGGGAGAGTAACCCTTGCGTATCTCGCCCGAGCAGGGTTTGCAAATAAAGACGATCCTGCTCCTCAACCTGGAGCATGAACTCTGGTGAAAGCCTTTGCTGGTCCCCGAAGCTTTGACCAAGATGCGCCATATCCACCCCGGCGATCAAGCATACTTTCTGTCCGGCGAGGATGCGATCTGAAAGAGCGCGACTAAGCGCCCCAGCAAAAGCTTCGTACTCTTCGGCTTCCTCCGGTCGCTTACCATTGTCAATCAAGGTGTGGAAGCTACCCACCAAAATCGGCATAATCACAGGGTTAGATTGCAGCCGTCCCAAAAAAGGGATCTGTAGCTCCAATGAATGTTCATTTTTATGCAAAATCTCATCTGCAAAACTGCGCTCTTCGCCATAGGCCGCCGCCACTTCCTGCACCAACTCACGATCATTTGAGACCACTCCTAGAGGACTTTCAAAATCTTTTTTGGTGAGGTGAAAGATGTGTGGACTGTATTGATGAGCCGTGCCCAAAAGCACATAAAGATCGTGCTGCTGGCCCTTTAAGGCGCTGTAAGCGATCCCGTAGGTGGCCCCTCCGCGGCGATAATCAATGTGAGGCGAGATTAAAG
Organism: Deltaproteobacteria bacterium; assembly: GCA_012514925.1. Taxonomy (GTDB): domain Bacteria; phylum Bdellovibrionota_C; class UBA2361; order UBA2361; family JAAYZI01; genus JAAYZI01. The sequence continues at coordinate 12,049 of JAAYZI010000019.1, forward strand.
CCACTAAGCGTCCCGGTGCGTCTTTGGGAGCGGTGTTGGAGTTAAGGTAGTTATCAATAAGATTTTGCAAAGCGCGTTTTTCCGCAGGATAACTGAGGCCAGACAAATTAGCTGGTCGAATAAGCTTACAAAAAAAATCCTGCTTAAACTTTTGATATGCAGCCGTAAAGGTTGGGCTATCCAAAAAGAGATATTGGTCGATAGTCGTGATCAATTCGGTTAAAAATTCAGAGGTCAGACCTTGCCCTTCAAAACGGCTTAAAATCTCGGCATCTGAGGTTTGACCGTTGAAACAAGCAAGCAGCGGAACAGTCGCGGCGCTAAGAATTAACGGACGTTCGGCAACACCAATTGGGCAGCGCAACACTATCAGTTCTTGATTTTGAATTCGCTCCACCCTAGCATCAATTGGAAACCTCAGGCGTGGATATTTAAAAGAGTCTTCCATGTTGGGTTAGTTCCATTTTGTCAGGAGCTGATGCACATAATTTTAGGCACCGCGAGGCGCTTTTACCAGAAGTATTTTATAAGTAGAGCGTTTCCCCATAGAGTGCAGGAAGACTTGTAGTTTCGCAAGTCTTAGCCCATAAATTACTTCCGTTATTTACCAATGCAGAAACGGCTGAAAATCCGTCCAAGGATATCTTCATTTGTGGTAGCGCCGATTAGCTCGTTCATAGCGTTTAAGGCTGACCTTAGCTCCAGAGCGGTGATCTCCTCCGGTAATTTTTGATGGACAGTCTGGGTGGCGCGTCGCACTGCTGCCAGGGCACGTACCAGGCAGTCGCGGTGGCGTTCATTTGTGACAATCTGATTGGCGTGAGATTGATCGATAAGGTTACTGGAGAACTCTTGTATTAGGGCTTGCTTCAATTCGTCAAGGCCATCTCCGTGTTTGGCAGAGATGAAAAAGCCTTGCCGGGCAATACTTGCGTGCTCGTAATTTAATCCGTACGCAGCCGGGTTTAAGTCAATTTTGTTGGTGACGATCCAAATTTTTTTGGCGTGTGGTGTAAGCAGCTCAAAGGCCTCCTTCCAATCGTGATCTCCGGCGTCGGCGTCTACCAGATACAGAACCAGGTCCGCCCAAGGAATACGTTGTTTGGCACGTTCCATCGCGATTTTTTCTACTTTGTCTAGACTCTCTCCCACTCCGGCGGTATCGCAAAAAACGAAACGGAAGCCTTCAAGTTCCAAAGATTCTTCGATTAGGTCACGGGTTGTGCCGGAGACTTCTGTTACAATTGCACGCTCCTGCCCCAGCAACATGTTAAGCAAGCTTGATTTTCCAACATTAGGCCGCCCCCATAGCAGCACTTTAAAACCTTCTCTGACATTTTGTCCGTAAGCACAGGTTGTAACCAGGGCGTCCAGACGCTTTTCGATTTGGCCGAACAGGTTCAGCTTGGTTTCTACGGCGAGGTTCCCCAGGTCTTCTTCGGGGAAATCAAGGCCGGCCTCGATTTCAGCCAGCGCCTCCCTCAGCTCTTCGCCGATTTGCGTGGCAGTACGGCTTAGCTCTCCCTGCAGGCGTCCACCCGCCAGGGCCAGGGCCTTAGAGCTGGTGGCTTCTATTAAGTCGCAAACCGCCTCGGCCTGAATAAGATCAATCTTGCCGTTTAGGAACGCCCGCTTGGTGAACTCCCCAGGTGTAGCTGGGGTTGCTCCCGCTGAAAAAAGAGATCTTAGCAGTTGTCTTGCCAGTAAGGGGCTGCCGTGAAGATGAAACTCCGCAACATCCTCGCCGGTAAAACTGTGTGGCCCAGCCATAAACAC
>JAAYZI010000198.1 GCA_012514925.1 Deltaproteobacteria bacterium
CTTCTCTTATAAACCTAAAAGAGATCCTTTACGCCGCAGAGGGAACTACCTTCGAAATTATATGCAACACAAAAAACATCCCCTGCCACAAGTACGGTTCAAAATGTGTGCTGCATCCAGTTTGGCAGGAGTTAAAACAAAAAATTGATGAAACATTGGAGAACCATACCCTCGCCTCACTCCTGGGGAAAAATGCAGAGCTATGCGCCTGCGAGATCTTGGAACTGGAGACTCCCTACCCCAAAGACCCCGCCCAATCTTCGGTTTAACGCAAAATACTTATAACCGCACCAGCCAGGAAAGCCATAAACCCCACCACCAGGCTGACAGTAATAAGACTCCCAAGCTTTTTGGAAAGTTTAGAGGGGATACCCCCACTTGAAATTAACGGCGGGACACCTCCTGACTCGCCTAGCACCTCAGGCACATCCAGCACAGGTTGATATTCCTGCCCAAAAGCTTCCTGCATCTCCAACGCATTTTGAAAGCGCCGCCCTGGCTTTAACTCAACAGCCTTAGCCACTACAACCCGATACCGCTCTGGTACCAACTCCAAGTCTTCATCAGAGAACTTAAATTTACTCCTAGTCAGATGAGTGATCACCTCCTGGCCAGTCATCTTGCCTAAACGCCGCTGACCAGTAGTCAGTTCCCACAACAAAACTCCGGCGGAGTACACATCACCACGGGCATCACATTTTCCAGTCGTGACATACTCAGGAGAAAGGTACTGGGCCGTACCAAGCAGCACACCCGTATCCGTAAGCCCTTTACCGAAAAGATCTTTCATCAATCCAAGATCCGCAAGCTTTACTACTCCATCCTTACGTAGCAGCACGTTCTCAAGCTTTACATCGCGATGAACGATGCCATGCAAGTGCAACTCGTGCAGCCCTGCTAGCAGCTGCACCATGACCCGGTCGATCAACTCAAAATTATCCTTAAATTTTTCGAGGATCTTTCCTAAATCGACGCCATCCACATACTCCATGGTAAAAGCTAAAGCGTTTTCAAGCTTAATCAGTTCATACGCTTCGATAACATTTGGGTGACGCACATTGCGACAGACCCGAAGCTCCTCCTCAAAACGCGTGATCGTGTTCTCATCAAAAGCCTCTGGCTCCGTCAACACTTTTAACGCACACTCGCGTCCCTTTCTGCTCTTATGATCAAGAACTCGGTAAACAGCCCCAGCCGCACCCTGGCCAATAATACTCAGAACCGTAAAACGCTTTAACAGCAAAGGCTGCTGGTCGATCACAGTCTGTAACGTTGGAGTAGAGAGATCATCCATGCAGACACTGTCGGCAAAAAGAGCGCCTATGCTTGAGTCGACTTTAAGACCTCAAGATTATCGTGCTTTTTAAGGTAGTTACGTATGGTCCGACGCCCCTCGAACCTTATTACTGCGTAAGCTCGTACTTAAACAGCATCGGCACCTCGTTGCGGCGGACTTCAACCGTGAACTGCTTAAACTGACGCGCCAACAGTAAAAACTGCCAAAACGCTTGAGAAGATGGAACCACATAATCATCAGCAGCTATCAAAACATCCAGACTACGCAAGCCCAACAACTCATAAACACTGCCGGGCTTTACATCCATGAGCCGGTACTCCGGGAAATTTTCCCAATCCGCACCACTGCTAAAAACGGGCACCAGCCGCGCCGTATTCTTCTCCCCTCCCTGCTCGATCACCGCTAGGTATTTACTTTGCGGAATCTTCATCTCCACCGTCTTAACCGCATAATTCTGCGGACGCACGCTCGAAAGCTTGATCGCCTTATTCCCAGCCAACCCAGCGGCGCAAGCGCTAAGCCCCGCCGATACGGCAAGCAACACTATTCTAAAGAAGACCTTTGAACTCATCATATCATTTACCTTTTGGTTCAATGCGGCAAAGCGCCTGCAAATCCTCACGGTTAAGCCTCACACTGCGCTGACGCTCAGCACAAATAATCGCTTCCAAAGTCCGGTAAGCCAACTCCCGATCCCGATTCACAACCACATAATCGACCCAATGCGCACCGGAAAAATCATCAAGCAAGAGCTCATACTCATGAGCGGCCGTACGAAGGCGGCGGCCAATCTCATCCTCAGTGGTCGAGGACCGATCTCTAATACGCCGCACCAGCTCCTCCGCGTCCGGGGGCAATAAAAAAACCACCACTACATGCTGAGAAGATCTCTGCTTATGCTTAAAAGCCCCACGGATGTCGATATCCAAAATCAGATCTTTGCCAGCTTCAACCGCCTCATCCACAGTTGAACTTAAGGTACCATAAAAATTCCCGTGCACCTCCTCCCACTCGCAGATCTGACCCGAATCCCTAAGGCGTTGAAATTCTTCCCTTGCAACAAAGATATACTCGCGCCCTTCCACCTCAGCGGGGCGCTTTTCCCGGGTTGTAACCGAGACGTTCTTTACCAAACCATGTGGATCCTTCTCCAAGAGCTGTAACGCAAAAGTAGTCTTGCCCCCTCCCGAAGGACCCACCAAACAAAGGAGCATGCCTTCCCTTCTAATCGCCCCTCCCATATTCATTCTATGTTTTGAACCTGTTCCCTCATTCTTTCAAGCTCACACTTGGCTTCTATCACCAAACTCTGCACCACTGCGTCTTGCGCCTTGGAGGCGATTGTATTGTACTCCCTGCCAACTTCCTGCAGCACAAACTCAAGCTTACGGCCGCAGGGTGGAGCAATCAAGGCGTCCCGAAACTGGTTTAAATGACTCTCTAAACGCACTAATTCTTCGGTTACATCCACACGATCAGCTAAAACGGCGCACTCGCCGGCTAGACTAGCCGGGTCGACCAAAACTTCCGGAGCTAA
>JAAYZI010000199.1 GCA_012514925.1 Deltaproteobacteria bacterium
GTGGATTTTGTGTAATCAATTCCGTACATGAGCGGTTATCGCTCTGGTGATTTAAAACGCTTAGTGCCATAATCCAGCACAATTATGAGCGAATCCGCCCTAAAATATCACTCCAAAAAACAAAGTCATAACGGCGAGGGGGCTGATGAGGTTGTAATCCCATTTGCAGAGGAAGGCCTCTACGGATCCATGCCAGTTACTCCTAATGTTCTGCGACTCATCAAGCTAAACTGCGCCGTACTGAGTCTCTTGCTTTTTGCTTTTCCTCTTTTTTTTGGGGGTACGCAAGTTTATGCCGCCATGGTCATGCAAATTTTGGTATTCGCTCTGACTGGCCTTTGGATTTTAACAGCACCTAGTGCTTGTAGACGGGTGGTGGCCGACTCCATCTCTTTAAAAGTTTTATTAACAGGGATGGGATTGTTCTTCATGTACGGGGTAGTGCAACTTACCATTATGAGATTTTCCAGCAGCGCCCACCCAGTGCTTGGAACCTCCTCTTCTCTCGCCTCATGGCAGGATGCGACTACGACACTTCGAGAAATAGCTTTTTTTAGCGCCGTAGTTTTTATCACAACATTGACCCTACAGGCCAAGGCACACTACGCCGCAAGCCTATACCGCATGCTTATGCTTGCCGCCTTGCTGGTTGCGCTTATCGCTTTGGGGCATTGGTTCTACGACAACGGCAAGCTTTTTGGCGTTTTTGAGCCTGAACACGTTTTTATTTCGGAACGCGCCCGCTGGCCATTTGTAAACTCCAACCATTTGGGACACTTTCTTCTGCCCCTGTTTTTCCTAAGTTTGGCGGTGGTCATCGTACAGGCACGCTCATTCTGGGAATTTAAGGAAGCGCTGCTTTCTCACTCTACTCGTGGCTGGTCACATATTCTCGTAAATAAGAAAGCCCAATCCAAGATGGCCTCACTGACCTTTACACTTTTAGTTCCATTGGTTGCTTTACTAGCTATTCTAGCCAGCCTCTCGCGCGGCAGCTGGCTGGGTCTAAGTTTGGTGCTACTGATTTTCGTTTTCTTTTTTCCCCGGTCACAAAAACTAAAACACCCGCACGAGCATCAAGCTACGGTCAATTATAGAAAAAGTCGCCATGGTAGAAAAAAACGCGGCACCATATCATCCCCCACTTTTAAGCGTATGCTCAAGCCGCTTACGTGCTTGGCCGCCGGGCTTTTGGTCTATTTTTTCCTCAGTGGAAGGGGCTCTGATTTGTTGGAAGCTCGTATTGAATATGGGTTACTGTACTCCCTAGACGACATGCGGTGGACCCTGTTTAACAATAGTTTGCCCATGCTTAAAGATCATCTACTGCTGGGAGTTGGCTTAGGACAGTGGCGCCACCTGTTCCCCAGTTATATGGATCCTATGTTAGCCGGAATTAATCCGGTGTACTTGCACTCAGACCCTTTGCAACTCTTGGTTGAAAGCGGCCTTGTTGGTTTTTGCATTTTTCTTGCAACCTACCTAACTCTGGGATGGCTATGGCTAAAGAAACAAGGTTCTAGGCGTTTTCGAGACAGTGTAATCACATTATCTCTTATTGCAGGGTTTTCTGGACTGGTGCTAGCTAGTTGGTTTGATTTTCCATTTAGAATTCCAGCCATTACGGCCTACGGGGCAATTCTACTTGCGCTAACATCGTTTTGTTATGAGCGCGGTTTCGGCACTAATAATTAGGATCCTTTCCCTACCTACTTACAATCTAAACTTCTGATAGTCGGCTACGCGAACTTTACATTTAGTTTCGGCGTCCAGAGTTCGATTAATACCATAGGTTCGGCGTGCTTGACTCTTTTTGGTTTACTTATGCTGAAACAAATATTTTTGCGGCTCGCTCTTCTTTCTTTCATCCTTCCTGCTTCGTGGGCTGATGCAGAAGAGATCCTTATCACTGATATAAACGACCGTGTACGCGCGCAGGAAGATATCTCCGGAACCGCTACAGTCGAGTTCATTCTAAGTGATAGCTCGGGTGCTCCAGCGCATGGGTTTCAGGTGTATTTTACTAATCTAGAAACTAAGCTGCTCCTAATTCAGGATGTATCCTCCGGCAGCGCTGTTTTCACCGGCATTGAGCCAGGAAGATGGCAAGTAAGTTCCTCAGTGGACTGGGCACGCTTTGACTCTGTCTTGATTCGTAGCGACAGATCTCCGATGGCTCTAACCCCCAATACCACAGGCGCTGAAGGAATCATTATTCCTACTGTTATTGCAGGCGTCGCCCTGGCTGGGCCAATTGTGACAATCTCAGATTCACACGGAGACGCTACTCCCCTATCACCTTCTTCATGACCATTCACGCTAAACCTGGATATCTCACAGGGTTTATGCTGAGTATACGTGTTCTCTCCAGCGGTCTCCTTGCATCTAAGTACTTGTCTGTTCAACCCTTACAACATACACTGTGATTATGTGTGCTCATGCGCCTGCCGTAACTTCCTCCTCCGAAGAGGGTCCTAAAGATACCCATCCGCTTTGGACCCGCATCGCTGCTTTTCTCGATCACAAGTCTCCAAATACGCAGCGGACTTATGTAGGGATTATCCGAGAATGGTGCGAGTTCTTGGGAGCTCAGGCCGGGTCTGAGCAGGCCGCTCGTTTTATGCTTCAGGCCTCTGATTTACACGCTAGTGCTTACCGCCACTGGCTTATTCGAAAACCCGGCCAAAAACCACGCATGCAGATGACACGTTCTCAAGAGACGTCTCTTAAAAAAAAGTCAGCTCATCAGCCAAAACGAGACGGGCTGCAAAGCACCTTAGCGAATGCTACCTTGGCTAAAAAGTTCGCAGCGCTGCGCCGTATTTACCGCATGTTAATCGCAGCTGATTTAGGAATCAGTTTAAATCCATTCGATCCCGACCGTATTCCCTCCCCTCGCGCTAGGAGCGGTCAGAAACGCCCTACCGAGATGATTGACTTTGAAGCGGTAAAGGAGATTCTTAGTTTGCCGGACCGCCACAGCCCCAAGGGGCTGCGCGATCTGGCGCTACTTTCCGTGCTCTTTGGAGGTGGGCTTAGACGCAGCGAAGCCGTGGCGCTACGCATAGGAGACGTCCGCACTACCCGTAGCGGTACTTGCTTTCTAAAACTTAGATCCACGAAAGCCGGAAAAGATGCTGACCAGGCACTGCCAAGCTGGGCGGCAGATAATCTTATGTCTCTAATTGAGAGCCGGAAACGCGAGGGTGCCTATCCCGGTGACTACGTCTTTGTCAGCTACCGCGGACCGGCCGGCAGAATTCAAACTGACCTTCCACTTTCTTGCAGCGGACTTTATAAGCTCTTTAAAGGCTACTGTATGAGAGCCGGAGCCGGGCGTTTTGCTACCCCCCACTCCGCCCGCGCCACCGCAATCACCAAACTACTTTCGGATGGTCTAAATCACCGCGAGGTACAAGAATTTTCGCGCCATGCCAGTGTGCAGATGGTCGAAGTGTACGATAAACGCCGCCTCGGCGTTGACCAAAATCCGGCTAAGACTTTGAAGTACTAAAGTACCAATCAAGCGTTTTGGATATACCACCCGGGAGCATGTACTGTGGCTCATAACCCAAGTACTTTCTGATGGCCGAAATATCGGCCAGTGAGTGGCGCACGTCTCCGGCCCGAAAGTCAGCATGCTCCACTTCTACGTCCGCCTTACACGCCGCCAAACTCGCCAATCCATCCCGGATGATCTCAAACAAGCGGTTTAGGGTAGTTTGCTCGCCGCAGCTTACGTTATAGACACGATTTAAAGCTGGAACCTCAGTAGTGTCAGCCGCAAGCAGGTTGGCCTGCACTACATTGGCAACATAACAAAAATCGCGAGAGGTTTCCCCATCGCCAAAAATTACGCAGCTTCGTCCCTGCATAAGCGCATCAATCCACCTGGGAATAACGGCCGCATAAGGACCTGCGGGATTTTGTCTGGGACCAAAGACATTGAAATAACGCAGCCCCACCAACTCCATTTGATAAAGCTTTCCAAACACTCCCGCATAAAGCTCGTCTACCAGCTTCGTTACAGCATAAGGAGAAAGTGGCTGGCCAAGCTCGCCTTCGGTTTTTGGCAGCACCTGACTATCGCCGTAGACCGAGCTTGAGGAAGCATAGACAATACGCCGCACCCCAGCCTCTTTAGCCGACCAGAGTAAGTTTAAGAAACCATCAACATTAGAGGCATGACTTGCAAGTGGGGCTGCAATCGAACGCGGCACGGAGCCAAGCGCCGCCTGATGGAGCA
>JAAYZI010000200.1 GCA_012514925.1 Deltaproteobacteria bacterium
GAAGCTTCTGGAAGGGCGGCTGGATGGCGAATATTGGAAGGGTTCCGAAGGAAGGGAGGTGCTTGAAGAAAGCGGCAAGATCGCAGATTCCGTGGCGCGAGCCTACGAGGAGCGCGATTATGCGCGGGCGCTGCGCGAAATCATGGCGCTAGCAGATAGCATAAATGAATATATCAGCCGTAGTGAACCTTGGAAGCTGGCAAAGGAGCCTGCCCGCCTAGAGGATCTGCGACTGGTCTGCACCCGCAGTTTGCAGGGCTTTCACCTGATTTCGGTGCTGCTTGCTCCGGTTCTGCCGGATCTGACGCAGCGGGTTGCGCGGGATTTGTTCGGCTTGCCGCGCGTATTTAAATGGGAAGACTGTAAGCAGCCGCCGCTTGAAGTCCGTCCTTATCAGCATTTGGCTGTGCGCATTGATATCAAACAGGTCAAGGATTTAGTTGCGGCTAATCGGCAGGAGCAGCAGCCTCAGCCAGCGCACTTGGAGATTGAGCCCATTGCGGATACGATTTCGATTGATGACTTCGTTAAGCTGGATCTACGGGTGGCTCGAATCGTCAATGCGGAGGAGGTGCCCGGGGCAGACAAGCTTTTGAAGCTAACGCTTGATTTAGGAGGCGGGACGCGCACCGTCTTTGCAGGAATCAAGTCGGCTTATTCGCCGATTGATCTAGCCGGGCGTCTTACGGTGGTTGTCGCCAATCTGGCATCCCGCAAGATGAAGTTTGGTGTTTCGGAAGGCATGGTGCTTGCGGCCGGTCCCGGCGGGAAGGATATCTTTTTGCTTCAGCCCGACGCCGGCGCTAAGCCGGGCATGCGGATTAAGTAGCTCTACCGGGCTTTGGTACCAGTACAATATTTAATGCTATATTGTTCCTTATTAGCTAAGCGCGGCGCGCCTAAAATTCAACCGAAAACCGGACGAACTATTTTACTTTCTCCGGAGAAAGTAGAGCAGAGGCATAGGAACCATTTTAAAAGTTTTTAGCTTTAACTCCAGTGGGGACTGGTCCCCACTGGAGTAAAGCGTTGCCTGTTGTAACTAGCGTCTCCGGCTCTTTCGGGGTGTGTTATAGGAGGAGTAACGCTTCTGAGGGGAGTAGGTGTCGTAGTAGCGTTTATTCCCCTGGCCGTGGGCTCCAAAATGTGCGTAAGGGGTGTTGATCTGAAACCCCCTTCCACTAGAGCCTGTCCAGACACTTCCGTGTGGAAAATGTGCGCGGACCCCTACGTTACCTGGGCCAACGTGGATATTAATCCCCGCGCCGCCCCATCCAAACCCGCCCCAGCCCCAACCGGCTTGAGCCTCTTGAGACACTGCCATCAGGCAGCAGGCGGCTATCGCCGCTAGAAGCAACTTTTTCATTGGAACCTCCGCCGGAATCTCCGGCAATAAAAAACCAAAAGCCTCTGCCCCAATCAGATAAGATTCTACCACGTTCTGGGAAGTAAAAAAGTGTATCCGTTACACGAATATTCACTTTCTCCGGAGAAAGTGAATATTCATGTAAACGGTTACCACGTGCATTTAAACAGTTTCAGCCAGTTCTTGCTGCGGCTTTTCTGGTAGAGGGGCGTGGCGTTTTTAAAGAGGCTTAGTCCGGGGCTGCGCTGCATGTCCCGGCTGATAATGACTCTAAAGGGGTCGCTGCCAATCTGACAGGGTTGAGCCACGGCGCTAATCTCCTTCTTTAAAGCGTCCAACTGTGCGGTGCTCTGCCCCGGTGCCTCGACACCGATCAAGACCTGACAGGTCTCCCGTCCGTCGATATCTTTACCCTCTTCTTTAAATAGGCGCACGCAAGAGATCTTAGGATTGGCTGCGGCTGCCTCTTTTAAAGCTTGGCAGAGTGTTGGGTACTGACCTTCCGTCACCGGTTTTACATCTAGAGTCTGCGCCAGCTCCGGTGAAAAGCTATCCTCTATGACAGCAGCGATTCCCTCCGGGCCGTTTCGCAGCTCAGCGATCTCCCAGGGGGAGAACTCCTTTTCAGTCTCGCTGCCAGGGTTTAACACCAACCACCAATCCTGTGGCACTAGCCCAAAGAGGTCTTTGGTGATTATTTCTCTAATGGTTAGCGCAACGCCGCACCACTCACTTACAAGCTCGGGGCGGGTGAAAGCGGGGATCACGACGCGCTCTTTATCTTGGACACCAAGCACATATACAAAGTCATTTGGATAAATGGGTGAGTCGCTAAGCGGATACTCTTGGTAGCGCTCCGGGACAACCAGAGGGAAGCCAAGCAGCGCCTCAAAAAAAAGTTTGGCGGCTGCTGCGGAGCCGAGCGAAGCCTCATGCATCCATCCCTCAAGCTGCCGGGCGCTTGGTTTAGGTTCTTCTGGCATCTAACGGCTGAGCTCTTTAATAATAGCATCCGTAATGTCAGCGGAGGCATCACCGAACAACACTGGGTTGCCCAGGCGTGGGCTTTTATCCAAGACAACATCAACGCCGTTTGCTTTTGAATAGGCTTCAATTGCCTTTAGCACCTTCTCGGAGAGGGTCTTGTTGACCTTCATAAATTCACGCTTGATCTTACCTTCGGCGTCACTGGCCGAGTCCTGAAATTCGCGCGCAGCTCTGCGAAATTTTGCGGCGTCTTCTGAGTCATCGCCGAGTTTATTCTCTTTAATTTTTTTCTCCAGGGCCTCTAAATTTTTCCTCTGAGCCTCGAGCTTGACCTTGGCGCCTGAAGAAAGCGCCTCAAGCTCTTTCTTTTTAGCCTTGGCTTCTGCTAGTTCGTTCATTACGCGGTTGATATCTACGGTGGCAATTTTGAGAGTGGCCGAGCTCTCCTCTGCCAGGGCTTGGGCCGGGTTCAGGGGTGAGCTGCTGGTTAAAGATAGAAATAAAAACGCGTATATTAAAAATGCGTATCTCAAAATTACAGCATATCTAGTAAGCATTTTGGCTCCGCTTGGTTTAAATTACAGAGATCTAAATTTAAGAGATTCAAGCTCCAGAAAAAGCCGCATCGGCCAGCATGCATAATAGTATCACACTAGTTAAGATTGCAACCTTGCCCCTGGTTCCGGGGGATCAAGGCGTTGCGCTGGGAAGGTGCTCTGTTTTGGAAGGTGCTCTGTCTTTGGTTGCGCCGACCTAAAATATTTTCACCCTAAAATGTTTTCACCCTTTAAAATGGTCCCCTTAGAGGGTACCTGTTTCTTTAGAGGGAGCTTGTCCCCTTA
>JAAYZI010000201.1 GCA_012514925.1 Deltaproteobacteria bacterium
AGCCTCTATGGCTTTAGCGTTTTGCGGGCGCAGCGCTTTAAGCCGACGCAGCTCCTCTCTTAAAAGACTGTATCCGCGTGGAGTCATTGGTCTGGACATTGCAACCTCCGGGAAGACGAGGAGAATATCCGATTGGCGGCCCTAATTCAACCTGCTCCGTGGTAAAATTTACAGATTAATTTGTAAATGGGTTGACGCATAGTGCTTAGCACAAGGGATATGGGGAGGATAGTGGTTTCATGGTGGCTGGTAGGATAACAGGCAAGGTTCGGAGAAAGTTTATGAAGTTCTTAAAAACGCTCTCGTGTGCTAGTATCACTTTATCTTTCTGCTTTGCTGTGGCCCCAGCAAGGGCCGAGGTACCTTCCCCCCATGCTTTTTCGCCTGAGGGCCGTCACCCACAACAGGTTTTAACACCTAAGCCAGAGGTGGTGGTAGACTGCCTTGGGATACCAAATGGACCTAATTGGGAGAATATGTGCGGATGCGGTAACCCCCCTCCAGAACCGGTAATATGTAACGGTGAAAAGAAATGCGAGTGTGATCCTCCCCCTACTACTCCTCCCCCTCTTCCTCCTACTCCTACTACTACCACTACTACCACCACCACTACTACCACCACCACTACTACCACTCCTCCTCCCCCTACCACTCCTCAGTGCCAGCATTACCGGGTCGGGCTGCACGAATATAATTTCCGGGAGGAAAGCTGTGGTTTGGTGTGCCACCAGTATCAAGACGTCCCTAATTTCCCTACGAGGTTTTGTCTCGAACACCGTTGGAAGTGCCTGGGAGAGGTTAAACCCCTTCCTGAAACGCGGGTGATTAGCGGACCAGATAGCAACCTAAGCTGTCTTAGACAAATGCTGCGTCAGTGCGGTAATCCAGATAATCACATTAAAGGACGGTTTTTTACCCCTGAGTGGGGAGATCTGTATACTCCCTCTTGGAATGTCGCACTCGCCGATTCTGATGACTGCGTGGGAAACAAATTTAGTCGCTACCGCGCCGTAACAAGCAGGAGGTGCTACGGCAGAACAGGTTGTTTTGACATGCGCGAGGGTTTCGGCGAGCGCATCATCAATGAGGCTTTCAAGGAGCAGCGCATCGAAACAGTTTATATGAGCGTTGACGAAGAGGGCAACTGTGAACCAGCGCGCAACGTCAATCCTGCTAATCTCTGTGGGCAGGTCGACATTACTTGGCTGATGAGCCCGATCTCCCTTCTTTGGGAGGGTCACCAACGGCTTTCCTCCCACTATTCCTTCTCTCGCTTCCAGTTGGAGCCAGACGCCGAGAGCGGCAGATTGTGTTTGTGGAAAGGGTCGGCGGATGCGCCGCTATTGGTTTACGATCCTAGTCACAGCGGCGTGATTAATTCAGCTGAGCAACTTTTTGGCAACTGGACTTTCGGCGGCGCGGGGCGTGGACCGGGTTTCGAAAAAACGTCTCTAAATTCCTCACAACCTGCGGTTAAGACCCCATGGAAAGATGGTTTTGCGGCATTAGCCACCCTCGACCGTGATCGCAATGGTGAAATAAGCGGCGTAGAGCTTGAGCCGCTTGGGCTCTGGTTCGACGCCAATCTTGACGGGATCTCCCAGCCAGGAGAGGTCCGTAAGGCCCTGGACGAAGGGTTAGAAGCGCTCTATTACAAGCCTGATTATGTCGATCCAGAAAGCGGAGATATTTACGTAAGGATTGGATTCCGTCGCATGTTAGATGGAGACATTGTATGGGGCACTTCGGTGGATTGGATGACCTCTACTTTCGATTCTCCAGCCCGTGCTTTCTCCGAGATCTTAAAGGGGGCGCCACAAAGCGCTGTGTCTTCGGCAGCGACTCGTCCGGGCAAGCACGCCGGTGTAACGAAAGAGGGTTCAAGTTTTAAAGGGAATTGGATGTGGAGCATCGATGCAAGCAACGAAGAGCAAGCCACTTGGGGGCTTCTCTCCCTGCGTGAAAAGGGCCATGAAGTGTCGGGATATTCTTATCTGGAGGTGCCGTATGGACCCGATTCACAAAAATTAAAGAGTGCGATTATGAGACTGCCCCTTGCTGGAAAGTGGGTACAATCCGCCGATGGTAAAAGCATGCTCTCCTTTGAGGTGCGAAACAATGGTGGCGCCGTCGTAGCTAAAAGCGTTGCGCAGCTAGGAAGTGACGGCAAACTGTACGGACAAACAGACACAACCCTACAAGGGAGAAATCTTACCTACCAATGGATTGCAACGCGCGGCAGCTAGCTTCGTCAACAGTACCGTCCACTTTCGAAAAAACGGGGGGTAAGAGGGGGTAAGAGTAGCAAAGAGGTGGAGATTTACTTTCTCCAGAGAAAGTAAATTTAACTCCGCGCCACCGTCAGCCCTCACCAGAAAGGCCAAACTCTGCTAACCTGAGCTTTTATTAAACCTTGTCACATATACATATCTCGCACGTAGCATACTAGTTTAATTTGCCAACCCTTTGCGCGAGATATGTATATGCGACAAGGCCAATATTTAAGTCGTACCAGATTGAATGACCTTACGTTTTATGAAGAAATCTAACATCGTTTGTGTGATTGTATCAGTTTGCATGAATTTTACTTTCTCCAGAGAAAGTAAATATAACTTCTAGCACTGGTAACGCATTGTAATCCCTAAACTTAATATTCATGTTGATAGGTACAATTTACCTCCACCTCAACCCTTGTTTTATTCATCTGGACCTATATGGAAAGGATCGTTATTGCTACCCGCTCAATGGATGAAAGGCTCTACTCCCTTTCGGGAGAGCTTGCCGAACTGCCCTTTCCTCGCGTCCGTTTAACGGGGACCGCGGCCGATAACTATTTTTACCACTTTAACGAAATCGACGCCGATTGGATTATCAATTTTGATGAAGACGCCTTTATCATAGACCCTACAGCAGTGTTGGATTTACTACACTACATGCAGGACAATGCCTACGATTGCTGCGGAGTCCCAGATGGCGGAGTCATTTCTCACCGCTTTCACAATCCAATCTCACCCAATCCCTACTTTTCGATCCATAACAATCGCCGCATTAAAGAACGATTCAATTTAGCAGAGATTGAACAATCGCGTTTCGGCGAAGACCTAATGCCCTTCGTGCCCCAGCACCTCCTTAAAGCAGACCACAAATTTGCATACGATGACTTTGAGCCCTACTACAAATACTTCTTTTGGTTGTTACGTTCAGGATTTCGATTCCTCTACTTAAACGCGGACAATTGGGTAAGAGACCCAATTAGCACCCTGACCTTCAACCATGAAGGCCGCCAGATGTTGCTCCATTGCTGGTACGCCAGGGATTACGACAATCAGAAATGGCGATTCCATCACGCTATTAACTACTGCCGCGCCTATAAAAGACAGGCAGCCGGAGAACCAAACACCGGTGAGCCGTTAATCACCATGGCTGTCGGAGCCACCCGTCAATCGACGAAATTACGTCAAGCTGTCGCTGCCGCGCTCGCCCAGGAAGCTGACTGCTCCTATGAGGTGCTGGTTATAGACGGTCTTGCAGAAGGCGAGACCTCGGCAAGTCTTACAGGCTTGGAAGACTCCCGCCTAAGAATCATCCCGGCAGGCGTCCCTAAGGACCAAGCCTCTCTCAAAAATCTGGCTCTAGCTGAGATGCAGGGAGATTTTATTCTTTGGCTAGGTGAGGAAGGAGAACTCCAACCCAAAACACTCGCGTCTCATTTAGCGTTTCTAAAGGCAAATCCGGATGTAGATGTAATTTATGGTAACCTCTTATGCGCTGAAGTCGGCACATCTGCACTAAGGGAAGTTACCTACCAACCGCTTAGCCCGCTTAGCATTCCGCATTACTTGCTGCTTGGGCGGCCTTTCCCTTTTAGTGGGACACTCATACGCAAATCTTTATTCTCAAAAATTGGAAACTTTGATCCCCAGGTGGCAGGCGCGCATGACCTCGATTTTTGGGTGCGCGCCGCTTTGAATGAGAGTGCCTTCGGGTACAATCACGAGGCCTTCTGCAAAGTCCCGCCAAACAGCGCGGAGCTTGCATCTACAGGAGTAAATAGAGAGAGCGGGCAAGTCATAGAAAAGATTATTGACGCATTTCCTTTGCGGTCACTTTTTTACATGTTCAACTGGGAGCACGACCCACAGGGAGCAGAAACCCGGGCTTGGCTTATGATCGCGATGGCCTTCTGCCGGTATCAGCTGTATGAGAAGGCTCTGCAGTACATAGCACGGAGCCAGAGTTTAACTCCCAGCCCTGAGGCTTTGATTTTAAGAGGTTTGATCTTTAAAAAGAACGGGCTTTATCAGGAAGCTGCAGAGCTATTTAGCCAAGTACTTCTTTCTTCCAATCCGCATTTACAGAGCCTTCAGCGCATAGGAAACCTATTGTGAACAGGGAATCCCCACTTATCACCATCGGCATTCCCAGCCATAACCGTGCGGCTCTATTGCCGCAGGCGCTTGAAAGCGCTCTGCACCAACAGTGCGAGGCGCCCTTTGAAATACTAGTCGTAGATGATGCCTCAAATAAAGAGACGCGCGAAGTTTTGACGGCTATAAAAGATCCAAAGCTGCGGATTATTTTTAGCGAGAACGCGCTCGGAGTAGCGGGGACTCGCAACTTTATCGTCGATAATATGCGGGGCCAATATCTGATCTGGCTGGATGACGACGATGCACTGCTACCGGAAGCCCTCTCCAGTCATCTGCGGATCCTAAACACCAACGCGCATGCCCAGATCAGTTACGGTAACTTACGTATCTGCAATCACGAGCTTAAACCGGAGGGTGAATGGCGTTATCGACAAATTGACGAGAAATTTCTGCTCTATACCATGCTTTTCTATGATCCCATTCCAAACGGCGGAACGATGGTGCATAGGTCTGTCTTTGAACGTACGGGACGTTATGACCAAACTTTCAGCCTAGCGGAAGATTACGATTTCTGGGCACGCGCCGCCGCTAAGGGGTGCCGTTTCGTGCACAATGACAGTTTCGTTTATGCTTACCGAAAACATCCCGGATCGCGCGGACTGAGTGAAGACGTGACACACGCTTTTGATGCCAATGCCAAAGTGGTGCAAAAAATTTTAGAGAACGTTCCGTTAGAGCAAATTTTCACACTCTATAATTGGAAACAGGCTCCAAAGCCCTCCGCGGCTCTGGCTTTTGCCACTGTGGCGCTGATATTTTGCAAATACCGTAAGTTTGAGTCAGCCCTTGAGGCGTTACAACGCAGCGAGGCTTACGGTCGAACACGGGAGAGTGTAGCAGTGCGAGGCCTCCTGCACAGTGCCCGTGGCGACAACCAGCAGGCGACCGAGCTTCTAACTGAGGCGTTGGCGCTGCACAACCCTCATCTCCAAATGATTTTCGAGGCAGCGGAGCTACTACCCAAAAAGCATAGAAAACCAGGGTTATAACTCAACGCCTTTCTGCTTCGTTGCCCTCCTGGAGCCAGCTCTAAATTCAGTGTGTTACGAGCTTTTTATGGCATCTGGCGGTTACTTTCGTGAAATGTAACAGAGTGACCACTTTTTTTCATGATAATCGCACTGGTAACATAGTGTAATCACCTAATTTAATATTCATGTGAACGGATACCTGAAATATCCGGGTTGGATCCTTAAGTCCTCTGAGAAACTCGCCGACAGCCAAAATGCTATGTCCAAAGCTCTAAACGATAACTCTGCCCGCGACCACCGTCTGGAACGGGCCACGCGTCACGTCAGTGACTACTGGATGCCGGTCAACCCGAACTTGTTAAAACACCTACAACGGGAGCTGCAAGTTGGAGCTTTTGATAATGACCTAAGCTCGCTGCTCCTTAAGATCAGAACTGATGTCTCGTTGTTTACTCAGTGCTTGTGCCAACTACTCTCCATGATGAAAGCAGCCGGAGAAAGCATCCCCTCCCCTCTTAATCCGGTGTTACTGCTGGAGTCCTGTGACCTAGAGCGGCTTAAATCCCTACTAAACGGGATCGATCCGGCAGCCTCCCCCCATTCTCTGGGTCAAGCCAGCGATTGCCAGGCCGCCCGTTTTCAAGAAATGCTAATTAGCGCAGCCTCCGCACAAACTTTAGCTAAAAGCTACGCCATAGACTCCGATACCGCCTTTGCTGCGGCGTTGTTGAGACAGCTAGGCTACGCTTTAATCGCTTGGAACTATCCCGGTGCCTACGAAGAAGCAATTGGGAGCCTAACTTCCGGGAAATCTCTAGATGAGGCTCTCAGTCAAAAGCTAGGCTTTTCTCCAATGCTGCTTGCTGTTCGTGTGCTTCATCAAAGAGGGGTCTCGGCCGGTGCCTGCGCAGAGCTGGGGCTTCATGAGGACACGTCAGAAGAGGATTGCAACGAGCATGAGGAGATCGGTTACACCATGACAAAACTTTGCAGTGTCGGCGAAGCTCTGGCACGAGCCAATAACCCCGACTACTATCCAAGTGCCAGGCAGGACTGGCGCGCCGCCACAACCGAAATTGAGGAGCGCTTGGGGCGCGGAGGCTTGGATTTAATCAGAGAGAAATACGAGGAAAGTATAGAGAATTACGTTGGTTTTATTCCTCATATTCTCGATACCGGGCTTAACCTTGATCCTAAATCATTCACTGTGGAGGATCGGGCAGATCAATTGCTCGAAATCAACCCCTTCTTAGGCATGTGCGAGCAGCGAGTAGAACGCAAACTAAGGGCAATTTACCGCCGCCTAAGCAGCGGCACGATCTCTTCTGAAATTATAAGCCTCTTGGTGCATGGGGCCATTCCGGCTGCCGGTTTTAACTCTGGCTGCATCTACACCGTCGACCCCGGACTTTTTATGTTGGTACCGCAGCTTGAAATCTCTAAGATGCGGCTGCGCCAAGCAACTCAAGTGCCATACTCACTGGTGGAGTCAGAGTCTGATATTGTGGCGCGTGCCTTCCAAGCTCAAGAACCGATCCAGGTCTGGAATCCAAACGCCTGTAATGGGGTTCGTGGGATCATAGCAGGCATGTTCGGCTTCGGCCAACCGCTTGGGGTGCTCTACCTAGAGATGGACTCAGCCGTCCCGACGGATTTGGGGAGCCTGCACCTAGCACATTTTAACGCTTTCCGGCAAACTCTAAGCGATTGCTTCAGCTTGTCTTAGAGTTAATTTCACTTTCTCCAGAGAAAGTAAGTATAATGCAAACAGTTATCGGATACCTGTTATTTCAGAGCCATGATAATCTTGCAGCGCGCGCACACCCAAAACTCCGGGCGTTTGCACCAATGCAATCGCTTCTGCCGCCGCCGCGGCGGCAGCGATGGTGGTAAAAGTGGGAATGCCCAATTCATTTGCCACTAGCCGGATAGAGCGCGAATCTAAAAGAGGCGCAGATCCCTCCGGAGTGTTAATTAACAATTGGATACGCCCCTCCCCCAATAAATCCACGATGTGAGGAGATCCCTCCCTGACCTTGTTTACGGACTCTACATCAAATCCGCGTTGAGTAAGATACGCGGCGGTCCCTCGTGTGGCGACAAGCTTAAAGCCTAGATACACCAGACGCCTGGCTAAAGGTGCCAACTCCTCTTTTTCGTCATCAGGGACGCTAAGAAACACCGTCCCCTTGATCGGCAGTTCTATGCTGGCGGCAAACTGGGATTTAGCAAAACTTCCGGCAAAATCAGAGTGGATGCCCATAACTTCACCGGTTGACTTCATCTCCGGACCTAAAATCGTGTCCACTCCCTCAAAGCGTTTAAAGGGGAAAACACAAGCTTTAACTGCCGTATAGGGACGAGACGGAGCGTCCATAATCTCAAGCTCTTTAAGGGATTTCCCGGCCATAACTCTGGCGGCCACCTTGGCCCAGGAGATGCCCACGCTCTTGCTTACAAAAGGCACAGTGCGCGAAGCGCGTGGATTGACCTCCAGCACGAAGATACGCCCCTGCTTGTCCACGGCGTACTGCACATTCATCAAACCCACTACCCCTAGCTCCTTGGCCATAAGTTTGGCTTGAATCTTTAATTCCTCAATTAAATTCGGACCCAGAGTCTGAGGAGGTAGGCAGCATGAGCTGTCCCCAGAGTGAATGCCAGCGCGCTCTATATGTTCCATCACCCCCGCCACAACGAAGTCCTGGCCATCTGAAACCAGATCCAAATCTAACTCAATCGCGTTATGCAGGTAGCGATCCAATAGCACAGGGCGTTCATTGGATACTTCCACCCCCTGCGCTAAATAATTCCGTAAATCATCTTCTGAGAAAAGGACCCGCATGGCCCGGCCACCTAGCACAAAAGAAGGGCGAATCATCAGCGGAAAACCAATCCTCCGCGCGGCTGCCAGAGCCTGATCCAAGGAACTTGCCGTAGCATACTCAGCCTGACGCAACCCAAGCCTTTTTACCAACTCTGAAAAATGCTCCCGGTCTTCTGCCAGATCGATCGCATCCACGGAGGTACCGATAATCGGCACACCGGCTTTTTGCAAACGCTCAGCCAGCTTAAGCGGGGTCTGGCCGCCGAACTGCACAATCACGCCCTCCGGCTTTTCTCGCTCCACAATTGACATCACAGATTCAAAAGTAAGCGGCTCAAAATAGAGGCGATCACTGATATCATAATCAGTTGAAACCGTTTCCGGGTTGCAGTTAATCATGATCGTTTCAAAGCCGTCTTCTTTCAGGGCCATCACGGCATGCACGCAACAGTAATCAAACTCGATACCCTGTCCTATGCGATTTGGACCCGAACCGAGAATCATAATCTTGCGTTTTTTACTTGGAGGGGCATCCTCTCCCGGCTCAAAGCTCGAATAGAGGTAGGGAGTAGAGGTCGCAAATTCGGCGGCGCAGGTGTCTACGGCCTTATAAGTTGGAACGATGCGCAGCTCTGCTCTTAAGCCACGCACCTCTTCTTCTGTAGATCCAAGTAGGCTCGCAAGGCGCGCATCTGCAAATCCATCCTGCTTGAGGGAAAGCAGATCTTCCCGGCTCAAATCCGGGAGCTTCTTGGTGCGTAACCAGGTCTCAGTCTCGATTAAGCCCTGAATCTCGCTTAAAAACCAGGGGTCAATCCCTGTAGTGGCGGCGAGATCTTTTAGCGAGACGTCAGCGCGTAGCGCCTCTCCTAAAAGCCAAAGCCTGTGGGGAGTGGGGGTGTGGCAGGCCTCTAGAATCTCGTTTGGGCCCAGCCCTTTAATAAGCCGGTGCCTATCAAATCCAAAACTGTCCTGCTCCATCGAAGAGATTGCTTTTTGCAGCGCCTCTCGAAAGCTTCGCCCAAATGAGAGCACCTCTCCCACGGATTTCATCTGAGTTCCCAGGGTCGCTTCAGCTAACGGAAATTTTTCGAAATTAAAGCGCGGAATTTTGACCACAATATAGTCAATGGAAGGCTCGAAACAGGCAGTTCCCTTGGTTATATCGTTTGAAATCTCATCAAGCGTGTATCCCACCGCCAACTTGGCGGCGATTTTAGCAATCGGGAAGCCCGTTGCTTTGGAGGCAAGCGCCGAACTTCTGGAAACACGCGGATTCATCTCGATTATCACTACGGTGCTATCTTTCGGATTTAGCGCAAACTGGACATTTGAGCCGCCCGCATCTACGCCGATACGCCTCATCACGCGCTTAGAGGCTTCCCTTAAGATCTGATACTCCTTATCAGTCAAAGTCTGGGTGGGGGCCACCGTAATCGAGTCCCCTGTGTGCACCCCCATTGGATCTAAATTTTCGATGGAGCAGACAATCACCATATTGTCCTTCTGGTCCCGTATAACCTCCATCTCAATTTCCTTCCAACCGACTAGTGACTGTTCGACCAAAACCTCGTGGTTGGGGCTGCTTCCTAAAGCGAATAAGACTTTTCGTTTTAAATCGTCTGGGTTTTCCACCACTGCGCCTCCACTACCTCCCAAGGTGCGCGATGGGCGCAGAATCACCGGATACCCTATTTCTTCGGCCAAGACGGCGGCTTCCTCGAAGCTATGTGCCAAACCGCTGCGCGCTGATGCCAGCCCAATTTCATCCATGGCTTGCCGGAAAAGTTCACGGTCCTCTGCTGTTTTTATGGACTCGATCTTGGCGCCGATCAATTCACAGCCATACTTTTCAAGCACACCACGTTCAGCCAGCTCAATAGTCACATTAAGAGCGGTCTGCCCCCCCATTGTAGGCAGTAAAGCATCCGGCCGCTCCTTGGCTATAATCTTTTCGACGAAACCTGCGTTAATTGGTTCGATGTAGGTGCGATCAGCGAATCCGGGGTCCGTCATAATTGTGGCTGGATTCGAATTAACCAGAATAACACGGTAGCCCTCCTCCTTAAGGGACTTAATGGCCTGGGTGCCTGAGTAATCAAATTCACATGCCTGCCCGATTATGATCGGACCGGAGCCAATCAGCAAAATGGATTTTATATCTGTGCGTTTGGGCATCTAATTCATCCAGCCCCTATGACTGATTCAAAAAACCTAGAGAAAATATACAGCGCGTCATGCGGGCCTGGAGATGCTTCGGGGTTATACTGCACCGAAAAAGCGGCAAGCTCGTGCGCCACCAACCCCTCAACCGTGTGATCATTAAGGTTAAGATGGGAAACCGAGAGGTCCTTCGGCAAGGAGTCTTGACTTACAGCAAATCCGTGATTTTGCGCGGTTATCTCAACCTTCTTAGTCGAAAGGTCCATGACAGGATGATTGCCACGATGCCCGAATTTGAGTTTGTAGGTTTTCCCTCCCAGAGCTAGTCCTAAGATCTGATGCCCCAGACCTATGCCAAAAATCGGAAGCCGTCCCAAAACGTCTCTGACGTTGGAAACGATGCCCGGTAGCGCGGCTGGATCACCGGGCCCGTTCGAGAGAAAGAACGCATCAGGTCGAAGCTCCATAATCTGCGAGGCGCTATAATCCGCCGGCACAACCGTGACGCGAAACCCCGCAGCAAAAAGCCCCCTCAAGATATTACGCTTAACTCCACAATCGAGGACCACCACATGTGGCCTAGACCAAAGTTTTTCCTGAGGCACTGCTTTAAAGCCGCCATCTTCAAAAGACCAAGGCATCTCATTCCAGAGGTACGGTTGCTTACAACTGACATCGTGCACGCAGTCTCTTCCCTCCATGCTGCCCTGGCTGCGAGCTAGATCAACCAGATCGTCGGGATTTAGCCCCTGCCCACACGCCATGGCGCCCATCTGAGATCCTCTATCACGAAGATGTGTTACCAGGGCGCGCGTATCTATGCGCGCAAGCCCCATCACCCCAGCCTCTACGAGATAGTCATCGAAACTCTGAAGAGCTCTGAAGTTC
>JAAYZI010000202.1 GCA_012514925.1 Deltaproteobacteria bacterium
TGCTATGCGCGAGATATGTATATGTGACAAGGTTTAATAAAAGCCCAAATTAGCAAAGCCTTTCTGGTGATGGCTGGCGGTGGCGCGGAATCGTGGGCGATAAAACTTCACTTTCTCCAGAGAAAGTAAAATTCACGTAAGCGGTTACTTCACTACACCTAAACGCTTACCAATTCTCCAACTATTATGACTCTCCCTGGATTGAGTGTGCAAGCAGCCTAGCAGTGCGGCGACGCAGTCCGGCCTCGGCCTGATTGTACTCTTTTAATTTTATCTGCTGGGGCTTAAGCCCCCAAATTTCCTGGGCGTATTCTGAGATAGTACGATCAGAAGAGAAGTATCCAATGCGCGCAGTATTTAAAATGGATTTACGGGTCCAGGCGGCTTGATTTCGATAGGCCCGAGCTACATCTTCCTGACACATCACGTAAGCGCGGTAATCGCCACAAACCATGTATTGATCATAACCAAGCAACCCATCCACCAAAGGCTCGAACAATCTGGTATCCTCAGGCGAAAAATAGCCGGAGGCCAGCTGGTCCATAACCATGCGCAGCTCGTGGTCTCTTTGGTAATGCTCCATGGGCACGTAACCTGAGTCTTTCAAAGCCCCAATCTCCTCAACCTTTAGGCCGAACAGAAAGAAATTTTCAGGCCCGACAGCATCACGAATCTCGATATTAGCACCATCAAAAGTACCGATAGTAAGCGCGCCGTTTAAGGCGAACTTCATGTTACCCGTACCTGAGGCCTCCTTGCCTGCTGTCGAGATCTGCTCGGAAAGATCCGCCGCCGGATACACAAGCTCGCCCTGAGACACCGAAAAATTCGGAAGAAACACTACCTTGAGACGGCTGTTTACAGCGCTATCGGAGTTTACAGCTGCAGCCACATTATTGGCGAGCTTAATGATGAGCTTGGCAGTATGATATCCAGGCGCAGCCTTACCGCCAAAGATAAAGGTGCGCGGCAACACATCCTGGCCAGAATTAGCACGCAAGCGATTATAGAGCGTAATAATGTGGAAGATATTAAGAAGCTGCCGCTTATACTCGTGGATTCGTTTTACCTGTATGTCAAACAATGAGGTCGGGTCCACCTCTATCATGAGTGTACGCTTAATATGCTGCGCCAATGCTTCCTTGTTCTTGCGTTTTACCTGTTGCCAAGCAGTCACAAACTCCTGATCGTCAACAAGCGCTTCCAACTTCCGCAGCTTGGAGATATCTTTTACCCACTCTTCTCCGATCCTGGAATTAATTAACTCCACAAGCCTGGGATTGCAAAGCAGGAGCCAACGCCGTGGTGTAATACCATTAGTCTTATTGCTAAACCTTTCTGGCCATAATTCATAAAAATCTTTAAGAACTTCTTTTTTTAGTAGCTGCGAATGCAGCGCCGCCACACCGTTAACCGCGTGACTTCCAAGCGTTGCCAGATGCGCCATACGCACACGCTTTTCCTCGCCCTCTTCAATCAACGAAAGCCGCTGCAAGCGCGCTCCATCATGCGGAAAACGAACCTGTATCTCTTCGAGAAAGCGGTGGTTGATCTCAAAAATGATCTCCAAGTGCCGAGGCAGCCAGCGCCTAAAGAGATCTACCGGCCAGCGCTCTAAAGCCTCAGAAAGGAGGGTGTGATTAGTGTACCCCAAACTCTTTTGAGTTAAATCCCAGGACAACTCCCAAGGCAGATGCTTATCATCTACAAAAATCCGCATCAGCTCCGCCACCGCGACGGCAGGATGGGTATCGTTTAACTGAATCGCCGTCTTTTCGGGAAAGAGACGCAGGTCATCGTGCTTAAATGAGAAGAAACGGAAAATATCATATAGCGAACACGCCACGAAGAAATACTGCTGTTTTAGACGCAACTCCCTCCCCTGCGGAGTGTTATCGTTAGGGTAGAGCACTTTGGAAATATTCTCGGAGAAAATTTTATTCTCCACAGCTCTTACAAAATCGCCCTCATTAAACACCCTTAAATCAAAATCCTTACTCGCGCCCGCGCTCCAAAGCCGCAGAGTATTTACGGTGTTGGTGTCGTACCCAGGCACAAGCGAGTCGTAAGCCATACCGATTATGGTTTGCTCCGGGATCCATTCCATCTGAGGGCCGCCCTGCTGATCTAGCCCCTTGCGCACCTGCCCTCCCAACTTCACTTCGTAGGTGCACTCCGGGCGTCTAATCTCCCAAGGATTTCCAAGACGCAGCCAGCGATCAGGGCGTTCGACTTGCCAGCCATCTCGGATGGCCTGTTCGAAAATTCCAAATTCGTAACGGATACCAAAACCAACAGCCGGATATTCGAGGGTCGCCAAAGAATCCAGAAAACACGCTGCCAAACGCCCCAGGCCCCCGTTTCCAAGCCCAGGCTCTATCTCTTGCTCCAGCAGATCCTCTAACGTAAAGCCCGATTCAGCCAGAGCCTGCGACGCAGTGGCTGTAAGGTGCAAGTTGAGCAGGTTGTTTGCAAGCTGTCTTCCCATCAGATATTCAGCCGAGAGGTAATAGAGCATCTTTGGCGCCGATTCGACATAAGACTCGACGGTGCTGATCCAGCGCTGCACCATACGATCCCGGATGGTGTAAGCCAGCGCCATATACAGATCGTAGCAAGTCGCGAAAGCCTCGCTTTTGCCTTGGATGTAACAAAGATTGTCAGCGATAGCGCGCCTAAGCGTATCGACACTTAGCCCCGTGCGGTCATCTTCAAATGACGGAGTGCACGGCTTACAACCATCCCCCCCTCCCAGTGGGCCCTGACTAATGTTTGCGATACTTTCTTCTTGACCCTGACCTTTAGATTGGTTGAAGCAGCCGACTGTCATTTCTCCCTCCCAGAAGATTTAGCCACCACGAGAATTAAAGCGAACAGATAAGGTAACTACTCAAAAAGCGCGGCCTTACCCGAACTCTTTCAGCAGATACCAGATACATCGTAGTACCGTTCACACATGACCAGGTTTCACCTCGAACTTGCTCGATATCCGTTCACATGGATATTACTTTCTCCGGAGAAAGTGAAATTTTACCGCCCGGGCTGAAAATAAAAATTGCATAATCAATTCCACGCGCGAACAGTTACGATATATCTATAAACCCTAAAAATGATTAACATATCCGCAATGCAATGCAAAGTAAGCGGCCGATTATTCAGGTAAGGGATCTGCTTAGCCCTAAATTTTCGACAGAAATCTCTCCTGCGATTGCGCTTTTAGCCTCTTACGGATAAAAACAGGACTCTATGAACCACTGTAACAAAATCGACCTTTCAGCCGCTGCAAAGATCGTGGCTGCACACGGCGACAAGCCGGATGCATGCATTCCAATCTTGCAAAACCTTCAGGCCGCCTACGGTTACCTTCCAGCCGAAGCGCTTGATTATGTCACCACCCACACTACCATCTCAAAGAGCCAGATTTTGGGTGTGGCAAGCTTTTATGGACAATTTCGCTTTAAGCCCGCCGGCCGCCACACCGTGCGAGTTTGCCACGGCACCGCTTGTCACGTAAACGGCGCTGCGAAAATAAGCGCCGCGGTAGAAGACACCCTCAAGATCAAAGACAAGCAAACCAGCGCTGACGGAAAATTCACCCTTGAAACCGTCGCCTGCTTGGGCTGCTGCAGCCTAGCGCCGGTGATGATGATCGACGAAACCACTTACGGCAGACTTACCCACGCGCAGACCAAGGAGGTTCTTGAGAACTTCGAGGATACGCCTGCCAACAAACCGGAGCCCTCCCATGAATAGTACCGGCGCTTCATCAACGTGGCGGATTGCAGTCGGCTTAGGCTCGTGCGGCATCGCAGCCGGTGCCATGAAACTTTATAAACACCTGGAGACACACCTTCCACCAGGCGTGGTCCTAAAAAAAACCGGCTGCGCTGGACTGTGCCATCGCGAACCCATGCTGGAGCTTTACGAGCCCGGAGGTAAACGCTGGACTTACGTTGAACTTAGCATTGAAGCTCTAAGTAAGATCCTGACTCAGCACATCGGAGAGGGGCAACCCGTTGACGAATACCTCCTGGATCGCGGTGAACGCGCCGAGCAAACACACGCTTATTTGGGAAAGCAAAAACGCATCGTACTTGAAAACTGCGGCTTAATCGATCCAGAATCAATTGATGATTACCTAGCGGTGCAAGGTTATGAGGCGCTCAAAAAAGTCTTAAATGAATATACTCCTCAGGCGCTGATTTCCCTCATTTTAGAGAGCGGCTTACGTGGCCGCGGCGGCGCGGGATTTCTAACAGGCGCCAAGTGGAAGTTCACACAAGAAGCCAAAGGCACTCCAAAATATATCATCTGTAACGGCGACGAAGGAGACCCGGGGGCATTCATGGATCGCAGTGTGCTGGAGAGTGATCCGCACCGCGTCCTAGAGGGCATGCTAATCGGAGCTTACGCAATCGGCGCCTCGCGTGGCTTCCTTTACGTGCGCGCCGAGTATCCACTAGCGCTTAAACACCTAAAAACAGCGATTTCTCAGGCGCGCGAGCGCGGCTTTTTGGGACAGAACATTTTAGGCACAAAGTTTTGCTGCGACTTTGAGATACGCGAAGGCGCAGGCGCATTTGTATGCGGTGAGGAGACTGCACTCATCGCCTCGATTCAAGGCGAACGCGGCACCCCCCGCATCCGCCCTCCCTTTCCCGCTGTACAAGGATTGTTTAAACAGCCCACCACCATAAACAACGTCGAAACTTTGGCGAATGTCCCTTGGATTGTGCGACACGGAGCAGCGGCCTTTAACAGCCTTGGCACTGAAAAAAGCAAGGGCACCAAAGTTTTCGCCCTTGCCGGAAAGATCAAACGCGGAGGTCTAATTGAAGTGCCAATGGGAATCACCCTGCGTGAAGTGATCGAGGGGATCGGCGGCGGCAGCTCTTCGGGCAAGCCCCTAAAGGCTGTACAAACCGGAGGTCCAAGCGGCGGATGCATCCCAGTTCAGCTCTTCGACACCCCGATTGACTACGATGAACTGGCCAAAACCGGCGCAATTATGGGTTCCGGTGGCATGGTAGTCATGGACCAAGATGCCTGCATGGTGGATGCCGCGCGTTTCTTTCTAACATTCACCAAGAGCGAGTCGTGCGGCAAGTGCACTTTCTGCCGCATCGGTACCCAGCGCATGCTGGAGATTTTAACCCGTATTACCGCAGGCAAAGCCGCCCCAGGGGATCTGGAATTACTAGAGGAGTTGGCAAACGCCGTAAGATCAGCCTCGCTCTGCGGGCTTGGACAGACCGCCCCCAACCCGGTGCTTACAACCGTGCGCTATTTCCGCTCAGAATATGAAGCGCATATCACCGAAAAACGCTGCCCCGCGAAAGCATGTAAAGCGCTTCTGCGCTACAACATCGTTTCCGAGAAGTGCATAGGCTGTGGCGCCTGCATGAGAGCTTGCCCCTCGCGCGCAATAAGCGGAGAGCGCCGCCAAGCGCACACCATAAATCAAGAAACCTGTGTACGGTGCGGAGCCTGCTTGGAAGCCTGCCGATTTGACGCTATTTCAGTACAGTAGATCGCAATGTCAGATAAAATGCCAGATAAAATAACCCTAAGCATCGACGGACAAACTTTAAGCGTTCCGGAAGGAACCACTATTTTAGATGCGGCCAAACAGATCGGCGTGCATGTCCCATCACTTTGCCACAAAGAAGGGCTGCCGCATTTTACCTCCTGCTTTATGTGCGTAGTTGAGGTTTCGGGACGACGCGCCCCTGTGCCAGCTTGCAGCACAGCTGTGGCAGAGGGAATGCAAGTACAGACCGACACTCCTCAAGTTCGTCATCTTAGAAAGTTGTGCCTGGAGCTACTACTCTCAGACCACGCCGGAGACTGCATCGCGCCTTGCGTGCTGACCTGCCCGGCCGGATGCGACATCCAGGGATTTTTAAAGCATATCGCCGACGAAGAGCTTCCTGAGGCGATTGCCAAAATCAAGGACGCCTTGCCCATTCCCGGCGCACTCGGCCGGATCTGTCCGCGTCCCTGCGAGTCCCAGTGCCGCCGTGTTACGGTGGAGGAGCCGCTAGCAATCGGTTGGCTGCACCGCCACGCCGCTGATGTGGACGCTGCAAGCGGACGCCTGTACCGGCCAGACAGTGGTCCCGATAGCGGAAAGCGGGTGGTAATCGTAGGCGGCGGACCTGCCGGCGTTTCAGCCGCATATTTTCTACGCCGCCTCGGACACGGCGTTACTATTTTTGAAGCCTCAACCGAACTGGGCGGTATGTTAAGATGGGGGATCCCGGCTTACCGTCTGCCGCGCGCAGAGTTGGCCAGAGAGCTAGAGTGTATAATTGAGATGGGCGCACAAGCCAGGTTCGGCCAAGTCTTGGGACGTGATTTTACGCTAGCCGATTTGAGGCGCCAGTACGACGCTGTCTTTATGGCCACAGGCGCGCCGCTCTCCTCCTCGTTATCTATTGAAGGTGAGAATTTGCCGGGAGTCTTGGAGGGCATCAAGTTCCTAAAACAAACCGCAGAAGGTTCCCCTCCCAAAATAGGAACACGCGTAATTGTAATCGGGGGAGGTAACACCGCCATCGACGCTGTACGAAGCGCCAGACGCTTGGGGGCAACAGAAACCACACTGCTATATCGTCGCACCCGTGCCGAAATGCCGGCCCTGCCTGTTGAAATCGACGCGGCTGAAGCGGAGGGGGCGCATTTTCGCTTCTTGGCTGCGCCGCTCTCCATCCACAAACAAAACGGCGCATTAATGCTACGCTGCCAGCAGATGGAGCTTGGGCCAGTTGCTCCGGATGGGCGCCGTAAGCCCGTTCCCATCCCAGACAAGATCTATGAGCTGGAGGCTGACGCAATTATCAGCGCAATCGGCCAGAAAGTGGACTCGAAGCTGCTCTCAGAGCAAGGACTTCCGTTTGAAAACAACGGGTCACGCCCACTCTACAATCCACTTACCATGGAGACCTCTCTACCAGGAGTATTTGCTGGAGGGGATCTAGTCGGGAATGAAAAACAGCGCATCGCCGTTTGGGCAGTGGGCTCCGGGCATGTAGCCGCAGTGGCGATCGATCAGTACCTAAACCAGCAGCCACTAACTGGACCCGCTAAGAACTTCACCATAAGCATGGGAGACTCGCCCAAAGAAGTGACGCCCTCTCGCTTTGCCGGCATAGCAGAGATGCCGCGCGCGCACATGCCGGAGCTGGAGCTGCAAGATCGAGTCACAAACTTTCGCGAAGTCGAACTGGGCTTTACTCCGCAAATGGCTGCCCAAGAAGCAGCACGCTGCCTTGGGTGCGGCTGTGCTATCTCATGTGATTGCCACATCCGTAAACTTGCAAAAGAGTACGAAGCTGAACCCAAGCGTTGGCGCGGCGCATGCAGAGACTACATGGTTGACACCAGCCACCCTGACATCGTGCTCGAACCCGGCAAATGCATTAACTGCGGCATTTGCGTGAGGCTTTGTGCCGCGACTAAGCCCGAAATCTTTGGTTTCGTTAACCGAGGCTTCGACACCCGCGTTAAAGCTTACTTTGACCTCACACCAGAAGGTCGCGCTCTGGCGCTGCGCTGCGCCGAAGCCTGCCCCACCGGAGCGATTGTACGCCGAGATCAGCTTGGTCGTCACGTTTGTTTTGCTAGCTGCAAGACCGTGGGTGTCGGTATATAATCTAGAACTATTACGGCACCCGCCCACGTACAAGCATACCGGCAGGTAGACGACGCGGAGTGGAAGTTTCTTTAAGTGATAGCGCCGTGCTGCTGACTTCAATTTTACTGCGCCCGCTATACTGGTAAAGCAGGTTTTCCACTGTCTCCGCGAAACCGTAGCCCTGATGACAGCTGATAAAAAAGAACCCTCCACGGTCAAGGAGCGCTAGGATACCCTCAACCAAATCAATCACGACACGGTCCAACTCCCATGTTTTAGCACGTGAGATGCGGCTAAAATTGGGAGGGTCGGCAATGATCACATCATAGCACTTGGCTCTACGTTTCTCTCGTTTCAAAAAAGCTATGGCGTCGTCCGCTATTAGGCGCACTTTGGATCCTAAGGAGTTCAGTTCGAAATTAGTCATGGCCCAAGCCAACGCCTGCTTTGACTTATCGAGATGCGTCACCTCGGCACCTGCGCACACACAGTAAAGCGATGCCAGTCCGGTGAAGGCAAAAAGATTCAGTACGCGCGGCGCACCGCCTCCTTTAATTTGACGAAGCGCCGTCAACACCTCAGGCAAATAGAGGGCATGTTCGGGGAAGATCCCCACCTGACCGCTTCGCTGCAACCTAAGCCGAAAACTTAGCCCCTCCCCTGCATCTAGATCCCACTCTTCAAAAGGCTTGCCTCGAAAACCCCAGCCCTGACCCGGCACAAAAGTGGCATCAGCCTCCCCCCAGCGCTCTCCCAACTTTTTCCAAATACAAATACTACTCGGGCGTAAAAGAATGCGCGTGCCAAAGCGCTCAAGTTTACGCCCATTTCCAGAATCAAGTAGCTCATAGTCGAGACCAACTGAACGCATGATTTGAGGTGAATTCATTGCAGCTCCATACTAAGCAGATTAGCCTTATTTTTTGCTTGGGAAAAGGTTTTCCTCTCAGGGGACTGCGGGGGTAATTACTTTTTTCGTGAAAACCACACTGGTAACAGATTGTAATCTCCTAGCTTAATATTCATGTAAACGGATACCGGATACGGTTTCCGTCTCCAGCCTCATAGATCTGGAAAAATTATCCCTAGTTAGATAATATAGCCTTCTCTACCATCAATTAATTATAGGTTTAACGACATGACATCAGACCACGATTCAAAAGACCCCGCCGCGGCGCCAGCCCCTGTCTCCAACTTTATCACCGACTTTATTGATGAGCATAACCGCAGTGGGCGCTTTCAGAAACGTGTCCACACCCGTTTTCCACCTGAACCAAATGGCTATCTGCATATCGGACACGCTAAAGCAATCTGCCTTAACTTCAGCATCGCGGCCCAATATGGCGGCAAGTGCAACCTACGTTTTGACGATAGCAATCCTAGCACCGAGGATCAGGAGTACGTAGACTCAATCATGCGCGACATCAAGTGGCTTGGCTTCGACTGGCAGGACCGGCTCTTCTTTGCTTCCGACTATTTTGAGCAAACTTACCAGTATGCAGTCCAGCTCATAAAGAAGGGGAAAGCCTATGTATGCGACCTCACCCCTGAACAGATGCGCGAGCATCGCGGCACCCTGACTGAGCCAGGTCGCGAGAGCCCCGGCCGCAAACGCACAATCGAAGAGAATTTGGATCTTTTCACGCGCATGCGCGCCGGGGAGTTTCCGGACGGCGCTTATACTCTACGCGCCGCGATTGACATGGCTGCTCCCAACATTAATATGCGTGACCCAGCCATGTACCGCATTAAGCGCGCCCAACACCACCGCACAGGAGACGCTTGGTGCATTTATCCCATGTACGATTATATCCATTGTGTATCGGATTCGATCGAGGGCATTACGCATTCGCTCTGCTCACTGGAGTTTGAAGACCACCGTCCGCTCTACGACTGGTTCTTAGATGAGCTAGGCGCTTATCGCCCCCAACAGATCGAATTTGCAAGACTCAACATCACCTTTACGGTGCTAAGCAAACGTAAACTGCTACAAATGGTGCAGGAGAAAGTCGTCTCGGGCTGGGACGACCCACGCATGCCGACTTTAAGCGGCCTGAGACGGCGCGGTTACACTCCGGCGGCAATTCGCAATTTCTGTGAAAAAATCGGCGTGGCTAAAGCTAACAGCACTGTAGACGTAGGGTTGCTTGAATTCTGCTTAAGAGAAGATCTTAACCGTAGCGCCCCACGCGCCATGGCGGTGCTTAGGCCCCTAAAAGTCATAATTGACAATTACCCCGAAGGCCAGGTCGAAGAGATCGAGTGTGAAAACAACCCCGAAGATCCGGCTGCCGGCACGCGCAAGGTTCCTTTCTCACGAGAATTGTATATCGAACGCGACGATTTCCGAGAAGATCCTCCAAAAAAATATTATCGCTTAAGCCCGGGCCGCGAAGTGCGCCTAAAACATGCCTACTATATTACTTGCAAAAACGTGGTAAAGGATGGAGACGGCACGATTACAGAGCTGCACTGCAGCTACGATCCCGAATCACGAGGCGGCGGCACGCCGGATGGCCGCACCGTCAAAGGCACCTTACACTGGGTCTCCGCCGCACATGCAAGGCAAGCCGAGGTCAGGCTCTACGACCATCTCTTTAGCAAGACCAATCCCGAAGAGAGCGAGGCAGGAGAGAATTTCTTATCCAACATAAACCCAAACAGCCTGGAAGTTTTAAGCGACTGCTGGGTTGAGCCGGCCTTAGCCCAGGCCGAACCAGGAAGTCACTTCCAGTTCTTACGTCTAGGGTACTTCACGGCTGACTCGCAGGATCACAGCTCCAGCAAACTAGTCTTTAACCGCAGCGTCACACTGCGCGATAGCTGGGCTAAAATTGAAAAGAAAGGCGCTTAAGCTAAGCTGCTGGGACGAGTGAATATTCCTCAGCGCACGATTCCAATTGTGCCCTGTGCCAGAGGGGTTCGTTAGCTTAGACAAGTTACAACAAGAATTTTTAGTTGACATGCGCCGTACTCAGGATACAATTCAATTTTATTCCTAACACCCCTCCGCTGTGGCAACCTACTGTCTCCACATACCCCGTGACACCGTAGACGAAGCCCGCGCCGCTATGGTGACCGCCGGAGAGATGGTCTTACCCGCCATATTTGAAAACACATTAAACGATCTGCACGAAGGCTTAAAAAGGCAGTTTTCCTTGGAAATTTATGCCGTGGACCAAGCCATCTATCTTTGCTTTTCTGCCACAGGAGCTATCGCCGATATCCTGGTAGGCGCGTTTTACAGTATGCTGCCCGCCGCGGAACTTCATCAAATCCCGGACTACCTTACTTCTGTGGGTCCTGAAGCTGCAATTGTTTCGACGGAGCTTGGCTTCGAACGGAGCGATATTTACCCAATTAACACTTTTCGTGATTTTAAGTATGACACCCTCGGTCCAATGGTGAATGTGTTGTCTTCACTTCCACCCGAGGATTTGACTGTCATCCAAGTGGTTACCCAGCCTATCCCGGATGACACCTGGCTGCAGTTAAACCTCTCCAGACGTCGTAGCGCTGATGCCATCGCCCACATATTTAGGGTCAAGTACTGGTTTAAGTCAGACATGACCGAAAAGTTCGATGAACAGATCCAGAAAAAGTGCAGCCTCAAGCTTTACCAAACTACGATCCGCATTGCCGTTATACGCGCTACCCCAGCCGAATCAGCTGAAGCCGAGCTTCGTGACCGGGTCGAAGCGGTGGTGGGAGGCTTCTCCCAGTTAAATACCCCAGACTTAAACCGCCTTAACCCTGTAAAATGGCGATCAGGGCATGCCGCTTTAGCGCCGTTGCAAAAACGCAGCTTTGGAAAGAAGGTCTTGCTATCATCCCCTGAACTGGCCAGCGTTTGGCACCCGCTAGACTTAAGCACCCTGCCTAATACCGCACGAGTGCTCGCCAAAAAAGCAAGCCCTCCCGTCAACTTGCCGCGAGAAGAGGGCAGCTTTGATATCTCTTTTTTTGCGCACACTGATTATCGCGACCACCATCTGCCGTTTGGGTTAAACCGTGAAGACCGCCGCCGCCATGTCTATATCATTGGCAAGTCAGGCTGCGGAAAATCTTGCCTGATGCAGCTACTGATAAAAAGCGATATCGAAGCCGGCTACGGCGTGGCAGTGCTGGACCCGCACGGCGATCTTGTAAACGACGTGCTGCGCTTGGTGCCAGGTGAGCGCGTAAATGATGTTGTTATGTTAGACCCCTCCGACCGTGAATTTCCCGCCAGCTTTAATCCACTGGCCTGGGTACCGGAGGATCTGCGGATGAATGTGGCGCTGGACATGGTGGCTACTTTCCAGAAATTATTTGATCAGAGCTGGAATGAGCATCTCGATCTTTTACTGCGCTACACCACCGTAGCGCTACTTAGCACTCATGACGCCACGCTGCTTTCTATTCCTAAAATCCTCACGGACGAGCGCTATCGCACCATAGTAGCCAGCAACGTAAGCGATGATGGGGTGCGCCATTTCTGGCTGCACGAATATGGACCCTGGTCCGAGCAGCACTACTCGTATGCAACTGCCCCTTTAATTAATATGATTGGACAGTTTACCGCTCCAGACTTAATCCGTAATATAGTCGGGCATCCGCTTAACCGCTTTGACTTTCGTGACATAATTGATAACCGCAAGATCCTGCTGGTCAAGGTTCCAAAAGGGCTGCTGGGAGAGGAAAACGCTACTCTCTTCGGCTCACTAGTATTGACAAGAATATACCAGGCTGCAATCTCTCGCGCCGATACTGAACCTGGAAAGCGCCAGGACTTTTACTTGTACGTGGATGAGTTTCATAACTTCGCCGCAAAAAATCTTAAAGACATTCTGACTGAATCTCGCAAGTATCACCTTAATCTCACAGTAGCCCACCAGTTCTTGGGACAGCTGCCGGAGGTCATGCGCCAAACTGTTTTCGGAAATGTGGGCAACATTATCTCCTTCGGAGTAAGCGGCGAGGATGCTGCTATTTTGGCCAACGAGTTTAAGCCGCGTTTTGACGCACTTGACCTGATGAACCTGCGCCTGCGCGATTTTTACGTCAAAATGGCGATAAAGGGCGAAACTCAAGAGGCTTTCTCCGGCCGCACCCTTGATCTGGTTTATCCCAAATGGCACCACAGCGAAAAATGCATCGAGGCCTCGCGCCGCGAATATGCCTTGCCCCTCTCTCAAGCGCAACAGTTACTGCAACGATGGGAACATGGGGAAGGTTTGGAGCTTCGCCCGGAGATGCTGGGGCAACCCCAGATTGATTTGCGCCAGCACCTGCGCCGTTACGGCACGATCCTGCAACTCTCCTATCTGGACTTAAACGATGAGCACCTGATACAACTAAATCACGCCGCCTTTCATAATGTTCAGGTGCTGCAGCTTACCGACGTGCAGATCGGCGACTTAGGCGCGGCTCATATTGCCAACCTGTCTAACTTAGTGCGGCTTAGGTTGGACGGCACTTTGATTACGGATGAGGCCTTAAAATATTTCGCCTCGCTCCCAAAACTGAGACATCTTAGATTGGATCGCACGACAGTAAGCGATGTAGGCATGCTCGCCCTGCGCGGCTGCCAGATTAAAGAGTTAATCCTGCACTCCACCCAGATATCTGACCGCTGCCTTGACTATTTGAGGGAATTCCCCGCACTAAAAGAGCTTGCGCTGCAAGACACCGCCGTGACCGACAGAGCAATCGAGCGTCTACGCCTCGCACGGCCTGAGCTAAATGTGCACCGCTAACCCCGGATATTTAGCCTACCTTCCGAAAAATAGTCTTACTATGGGAGCAGGTTTGGATGAATGTCTTGCCCCCAAGATACCTCAGTATTGCTTTTACGCCGCTAAACAAATATCGTTAAACGAATATCACTAAACAAATGTCACGACCGCGGAGAGAATATGCCGTCAGCAAATAGAGACAAAATTGTTGAATACTGCAACACTTATCTAAAGGTCGCCACCTTTACAGACTACTGTCAAAACGGTTTGCAGGTAGAAGGTTCACCCACAGTGCAGCGCGCAGTAAGCGGCGTAAGTTTCTCCATGGAGCTGATTCGTGCTGCTATACGCCGTAAGGCTCAGATGCTTTTGGTGCACCATGGTATTTTCGGAAACGACCTTCCTTCACCGCCGCAGATTCGTGGAGTTTTGCGGGATCGCCTTAAGCTTTTACTTCAACACGACATTAGTCTTTGCGGTTATCACCTGCCGCTCGACGCTCATCCTCTGATAGGAAACAACATTAGTTTATGCAAACTGCTGGGCGTGAAGAAAGCAACACCGCTTTGTGTAGGTTTTGTGGGGGATCTAGAAGCGCCCATGCAGCTAGCTAAGTTCGTCGACAGAGTTGAGTTAAAACTCGACACTCGGGCCCAGGTAATCGCTGCAGGCCCGACCAAGATTAGAAGAGTCGCGATTATATCCGGAGGCTCAAGTTTTCGATTCGCTGAGGCTGCACGCGCGGGAGCGCAGGCTTACGTATGCGGAGACTTGAAGGAAAACGTAGTGCGGGCCGCAGAAGAGACCGGCATAACTATTATCAACGCCGGGCACTATAATACCGAGAAGCTCGGCATACAAAATCTGGGTAAGCTAATCACTCGAAAGTTCCGCATCCCAATTGAGTTTGTAGACATTCCCTGCGAGGTCTAGCAAGAATATTTCGTGAGCTTTCTTAAGCTGTGCGTTTTCAGCTATGATCGGCTTTCTCTGTGTTTAGCCCCACCGCCAAAAAACTCGTATCCGGTAACAGTTTGCATGAATATTACTTTCTCTGGAGAAAGTGGAATTAACTCCACGTTACCACCCAAGATAAAAA
>JAAYZI010000203.1 GCA_012514925.1 Deltaproteobacteria bacterium
ATATAAAACGTAAGGTCATCCAATCTGGTACGACCTAATATTGGCCTTGTCGCATATGCATATCTCGCGCAAAGGATTGGCAAATTAAACTAGTGCGCTACGCGCGAGATATGTATATGTGACAAGGTTTAATAAAGGCCCAGGTTAGCAGAGCCTGGCTTTTCTGGTGATGGCTCCTTAGGTCAGGGTTTTTGATCTAGTAGTGTTACGTAACTGTTTGCATGCGAATATTACTTTCTCTGGAGAAAGTGGAATGAAAGTGAAGTTAACTCCGCGCTACCGCCGAGGGGCTTAAAACAAAAATTGCGTAATCAATTCCACGAGTGAATGGTTACGGTTACTGTATCAGTACTAATACTTCCTAGGCGGTTTTAGCCACCCATTCTCAATATACCAAGCTGCAGTCGACTCTAGGCCCGAACGGGTACTATATCTCGGCTTGTATCCAAGTTTGTCTCTCATTTTACTGGTATTAAAGCTGCGATCTTTTGTGAAGAAAGCGACGCGGCGGCGGTATATCGGAGGTTCGATACCAAAAGGCTTGCACACCCACTCACACAGAGCTCCGGCTGCAAAAAAGGGCAAGACCGGCAACCGCACAATCCTAGTGTGGCCACCGATTGAAGCTGAGATTATTTTCACCATTTCAGCTAGAGGGATGGCCTCGGCGTCACCCACCAAAAAAACCTCGCCCTGAGCCTCGGGATGCACAGCGCTTAGCATCAAAACGTTCGTTAGATCGTCAACATGCACAAGATGGTAAAGGCACTTGCCATAACCCAGGATTGGGCAAAGCGGCCAGGTGGCCATTTTAAAGACTTTCAACAACCTGCGGTCACCTGGACCGTAAATACCGGTTGGGCGGATAACTGTGTAACCCAAGCTGTTACGTCTAGCAAAATCATGTAGCCAAAGCTCGCCTTCCAGCTTGGTACGCTGATACTGGTCGCCCGCGGCGAATGGAGAGTTCTCATCAGCCGGCGGATTTTTAATATGACCGTGCACGCCCATGGTGGAGACATGGACGAAACGTTTGAAGGAAGGATTTAGCGCCGCCGCTCGGGCCAAAAGCTGTGTAGCAACCACATGAACCCGGAAATACTCAGCGTCTTCAATTTTCGCCTGACGAAACGCACCTGCAACATTAAAGATATACTCAACCCCTTTGGTGGCTGCGGTCACAACCTCCGGATCGTAAAGAGCGCCCCTAATCCACTCGATGGAAAGGCTCTTAAAGGGACGCAAGTCTGAAGACTCCCTGGCGATAGCCCTAACCGCCAATCCCGCCCCAAGCAGCTTATGGGCTAGCCACGACCCTGTAAAACCCGTTGCTCCGGTCAGAAGCACCTGTGTTCCTGGCTTTATTTGGCATTTTAGGCCTTCCATAGCCCCCGTTATAAGATTAGGAGAGCAAATGAGTCAACGTGCCTGCCTCACCCCTACAGCAAATAATAACCGCACGAACGATCCTTTCACTTCCATAACAAACGTAATTGTCGTAATATATTTACGATGTAGCCGCTACTGCTGATTTTGGGCCTGCGCCCAGGGAGCATTTATTACGGCTGATATTGGAACAACAGAAAGGGGGGGGAGCCGATGAAAATTCGTCCTGATTCAGAATCTGACTCTGTTCGCGCATACTATGACAGATTACACGAGAGGAAGCGTGCCGATTTAAACATTCAGGCACTTAAGACCGGAGCGTGGAATATTCTGCGTTCAGCAGAACGGCATTTCTACCGCTTCGATTTGGCAGCACGCCGTTATCATCGTGCCCTTGAAACCAAAGACAAGTTGGGACTGGCGTTCGAACGCGACATTATGCTGGCCCTGTTATACGAAGCTGCCGACACAGTCTATATCGTGTTGCAACTTTTTGATCCGGATCGTCTAAACCTTACGTCTTCAGCCGATGGCGCCGGGATTGCTGGGGAAGATGCGTCCTACGTACGCGAGATGATGGATACCATGGAGGCGATCTGCAAAAAAATATTGCACCTTTCAAAAACCTACAATCTTCCCCTTACTTTTAAAGATCCGGTTGATGAACGCGAGCGTTTGACCTATAACGCCCACGCCCATTGGCGTGACCTGGAGCCTGGCTCGATTGAAAAGAGTTTTTTCTCATACTTTGCGCAAGCAAAGAACTGCCTGACCGTTAAGCTAAATCAAGTGCCCAAGTTTTGGAGTAACCGAACCTTAAAACAGGCTCTCTTGAAGAATGAGCGTGCTGCTCTGCGCGAGGTCGTACAACACCTCTTGACTGCTTCCTTCCCACGTTCAGCTCTCTCCAACAAAGTGGAGAAGGAGGTAACCAGCACGACTCGAAGGCATCTCGATATCAACAAAGGGGTGCCTACATGGCAACGGGAAGAACCGGCTTCATCCGGCCGGTAAGTCGGGAGTTGCTTAAGGCTTGCTCGACCAAACGCTGAAAC
>JAAYZI010000204.1 GCA_012514925.1 Deltaproteobacteria bacterium
AAGCACGTTTGTATCGAGTCCTATGCGTTGGAGCTGGCACCGAATGAGGTCAGCTCCTCTGAGATAGAAGATCGCTTGGCGCCGCTCTATGAGAAACTGCATGTTCCATTTGGCACATTGGCGCGTCTAAGCGGGATAAAAAGTCGGCACTTTTATGATCGAGACGTCACTCCTTCCCAGGTCGCAACTAACGTT
Source organism: Deltaproteobacteria bacterium (assembly GCA_012514925.1). Lineage (GTDB taxonomy): Bacteria > Bdellovibrionota_C > UBA2361 > UBA2361 > JAAYZI01 > JAAYZI01. Next base: position 196 of record JAAYZI010000204.1, read on the forward strand.
GCTCGGCTGGCTTTGGATCGCGCCGGTTTTGGGAGCGAGCATGTGGGGGCGCTTTTTAATTGCTCAGTGACGCGTGATTATTTTGAGCCGGCCACTGCAGTTTTAGTGCATCGCAATTTAGGACTGTCTGAAGACACTATGGCCATGGATATTTCGAATGCCTGCATAGGTTTTTCGAATGGCATGATGGTGCTGGCGTCAATGATCGAAAGCGGAGTAACGAAGGCCGGAGTGATCGTTTCGGGGGAGACTCTTACGGGCATTACGGATTGTAGCATGAAGCGCCTGGTGGAAGAGGACCACATTGATCGTGAAGCATTGCTTAAAACACTCCCGACTTTTACTTTGGGTAGCGGTGCGGCTGCGATGGTGCTCTGTCATGATAGCATCGCCACTAAAGGGCATAAGATTGTGGGAGCAGCCGCGCGTTCGGCTTCACAGTTTAATGACTTGTGCAAGGGCAACGCTGATTTTTGTTTTTTCCATAATGGGGATTTTAACCCGCTGATGGAGACGGATTCGCATCCGCTTATGGCGGCAGCTTCCAAGTTAGGAGCCCGCACCTGGCAGGATGCTTCTGAGGTTTTGGGATGGAGCGCCGCTGATATTGATCATATCTTTTGTCACCAAGTAGGCCGCCAGGTGAACGAGGGCTTTTATAAAACTATGGGCTTGCCCATGGATAAAGAGCACACCGTTTATCAGAGTTACGGTAATATGGTTTCGGCGGCGATGCCTTCCGCCCTGATTACGCACGCTGAAGATAACGTTTTGCAAAAGGGTCAAAAGGTCTTATTGACCGCTTTTGGAAGTGGCTTAAATGCAATTTTTACCGGTTTGATCTGGTAATCCCGACAAGAAACACCGTGGGCTTTGAAGCTACACTGAAAAAATTACTGCCGTATCAGTCGCACTTCGTGACGATAGGCGGGTATCGCATGCACTATCTGGATGAGGGCCAGGGAGCGGTGGTGTTGCTGCTGCACGGCAATCCGACCTGGTGTTTTTACTACCGTCATTTGATTGAGCAATTAAAAGAAAATTTTCGCGTCATTGCTCCTGACTTTATCGGTTGTGGCCTCTCCGACCATCCAGCCGGTGTCTATTTCCGCGCCAGGCAGCGCATTCAACATCTTGAAGAGTTCGTAGCTAAGCTGGAAATTACGAAGTTCTCTTTGGTGATGCACGACTGGGGCGGGTCGATCGGCACCGGTTTTGCAGTGGAGCATCCTGAACGCGTTGAAAAGTTGGTGTATCTTAACACCACCCTGACTGAAACTGAGAGCCTGCCGCTCCTGATTAAGACCGCAGCGCGTCCGTTTATTGGCAAGTATCTGACCAAGTATAGTCGACGCTTTTTAAAGTTTGCGACTTCGCTCGGTGTAAGCCGCAAATTACCGGCGGCCGTGCGCAAGGCTTATCACTATCCCTACCGCACCCGCGCCAGGCGCACCGCTATTTGGGGTTTTGTCGCGGATATCCCTTTTGACAGCAGTCACCCCAGCTATTCCGAGATGTTGGGTTTAGCGCCTAAGCTTTCACGCTTTGCCGATACTCCGGTACAGATTGTTTGGGGGTTAAAGGATCCTTGTTTCCATCGTGGCATGCTTAATAAGATCATGGCGCACTTTCCGCATGCCCAGGTACTAGAGATTCAAGAGGCTTCCCATTTGGTGCTGGAAGATGCCCCCACTCTGTGCGGGCAAACGATTCGTGATTTCCTGCTGGGAGAGGCTAGAGCCACCGAGCTTCGCCGGGCTGCCAGCCCTAACGCTTTCTATCAGACCTTTATGCAAACCAGCCGCGCTTGCGCTGAATCCACCGCGGTGATCGTGCCCAGTTTTTTTGGAGATAGCGTTAAGTACTCGCAGATTAAGTATGCGGATTTAAGCCTTTTGGTTGGTCAGTACCAGCGTGGGCTTAATGACCTTGGGCTTGCGCGCGGAGATAAGGTTTTGATGTTGGTTTCGCCCGGCATTGATTTTTTGGCGTTGAGTTACGCGGTTATGGGGCGTGGTGCGGTGCCGGTATTTCTTGACCCAGGCATGGGGAGAGATCGCCTTTTCTCCTGTATCGCGGCATTAAACGCCGATGCTTTTATTGGCTCCCCGCGAGCGCAAGTACTCAGACTCTTCCGTTCGCGGCTCTTCCCCCGTCTTAAGTTTAATCTGTGTGCCACGGATTGGTATATGCCGGGCACAGTTACCACCGGATTCCTAAAAAAGTTTGCAAGCAAGCCGCTGCCCGAGGTGAGCTCGAGCGGCATAGCCGTAATCGCCTACACTTCCGGCGCGACTGGAGTTCCGAAAGGGGTGATCTTTACGGATGATATGGTCAGGCGCCAGCTAGAGATCTTCCGTGGCGTTTTCGAACTTAAGGCTGGGAAAAAAGATCTTCCTCTGCTTCCTATCTTCTCCCTGTATGGAGTGGCGCTCGGGGTATGCAGCGTTTTTGCACCTCTTGATCCAGCGCGTCCGCTCTCGCTCGATCCCTCCCAGATATTAAAGATTATAAATGACCTAAGCATTGAGTCCTCGTTTGGTAGTCCGAGTCTTTGGAATAAGATCTCTGAATACTGCGTGCGCAGTCGCGCCAAGCTGCCCTCGTTTGAGAAGGTTTATATGGCCGGGGCACCGGTTCCAGCTGGGGTGTTAGAGCGCTTGCAGCAGCTTATGGACAACGGTCACGCCTATACGCCATACGGTGCTACCGAGGCATTGCCGGTTACCTTGATCTCTGCGACTCAGATCAAAGCGACCACATCGCTTCCAGCTCGTGGCGGGGAGCAGGGCACTCTGGTCGGAAAGGCCGTTTCAGGAGTTCAGCTGCGGGTGATTAAAAGAGTAACGGGAGCGATCTCACATATCGCCACTGCACAAGCCTGTCAGACTAGAGAGATTGGTGAGGTCATCGTCAAGGGTGGCAGCATCAGCTCCTCTTATTTCAGGCAGCCAGAGGCGGATGCACTCTCAAAGATAAAAGATGGAGATGGCGTGTGGCACCGTATCGGCGATATGGGGTATTTGGATGAGCAGGGTAATCTCTATTTTTGCGGGCGCAAAGCCCATGTAGTTGAGCATGCTGGAAGGGTGTACTACAGCGTTCCGACGGAGCGGATCTTTAACCAGCATCCGAAGGTGGCGCGTAGCGCGTTGGTTTCCTTGCATAGTGGGAGCGAGGTAGCGATAGTGATCGAGCCACATCCTCAGTTTTGGCCCGAAAATAAAATGGAACGGAAGATGTTTGCGGCTGAACTGCAGCAGCTTGGGAAGTCGCATGAGATAACGGCAGGCATCACGAAGTTCTTCTTTCATGAGTCCTTTCCAGTAGACGGCCGCCACAATGCTAAAATTTTCAGAGATCAGTTGGGGCACTGGGCAGAATCTTTGGATGGTTATTCTAAGGCGGCTTGATTATGAAATTTGTAGTGATAGGAGGGGGCGGTTTTTTGGGGAAGGCTCTATGCATGCGTCTTATCGGGGACGGCCATGCCGTTGCTTCGATTTCGCGTGGACGTTACGTGGAGCTTGAGAACGCCGGAGTGAAGTGCTACCGCGCTGATATTTGCGAGGATCTAAGCCCGATCGGTCAGGCTTTTGAGGACGCGAACGCGGTTTTCCATACTGCCTCCAAGGTTGAAATGTGGGGCGACTACGATGAATTTTTCAAGGTTAATGTATGTGGCACCCGCAATATTATTAAAGCCTGCCAGAAATTTAAGGTACCTAAGCTGATTTACACCAGTTCGCCCAGTGTTATCGCGGATGGTACGAATTTACGCGGCGTTGATGAGAGCTATCCGTACCCTAAGCGTTTTGAGGCTCACTATCCAGCAACAAAGGCCCAGGCTGAAAGGGAGGTTCTTCAGGCCAACTCAGAAAGTTTATATACAGCGGCTCTAAGGCCTCACATGATTTGGGGGCCGGGGGATACTCACCTTACTGCGACTGTCTTGGAAAGGGCTCGCGCCGGTAGGTTAATGCGGGTTGGTGGTGGAAAAAACATTGTAGATTTTAGCTTCATTGATGATTGCGTTCAGGCTCACATTGACGCGACAGGAGCGCTAGATCGTAACAGTGCCTCGCGCGGGCGGGCTTATTTTGTGAGTCAAGGTGAGCCGGTAAGTTTATGGGGCTGGATTGATGAAGTGTTGGAGCGAAATGGATTGCCTCGGATTAAGAGAAGCCTGCCGTATGGTTTGGCAAAGGTCTTGGCTTGTGGCTGTGAAGCTGTGGCGAAGTTGCGCTCAGGCTCGGCGTTACCTTTACTTACTCGGTTCCTAGTATTTGAGATGGCCACTGATCACTACTTTGATATATCGGCCGCCAAGCGCGAGCTGGGCTATGCCCCACGTTGGACCATGGCTGCGGCTATGGACCGCACTTTCCCTAGAAGTAATAGCGCCCTTTAGGTGTGGAAGTTTGGACTTAGTGTTACAAACAGTGCCTAGATTAATCGTATATAGGCGTGACTTTATTATTTTATACGAAGAGGACTGACACGATCTATACATATGGCGGAGGATTAAGAGATGCATCATGACTTCGACATTATTGTGCTCGGCATGGGCCCGGCGGGAATGGCAGTTTCAGCTATGGGCTCTGAGATGGGGCTTAAGGTTTGCTCGATTGAGCCGCGAGCTTTGGGCGGTGAGTGCATGAACATAGGGTGTATCCCCAGCAAGGCGCTGCTGCGCGCCGGTAAACTCCGCTGGGCCACTCGGCATCTAGCCGAGCGCGGACTTACAGCAGCGACTCCACCCGAATTGCGAGGCGTGTTTTCGCGTTTGCAGGAAGACTTACGATATATCGGCGAAAACAAGACTAGTTCAATGTTTTCTAAAGTTGAGCTGGTGCTGCAAAAAGGTCGAGCGCGTTTCGTGGATCCTCACACCGTGGAAGTGGGTGGTCGGCGCATTTCAGGGCGGCGAATCTTTATTGCTATGGGAACTGCTCCTATGGTGCCGCAGCTTCCCGGTCTAAAGCCCGAGGAATGCCTGACTAATGAGAATCTTTTCTCGCTTAGCGCCGTGCCCGACCGGCTGGTGGTTTGGGGCGGCGGAGCAATCGCTTGCGAGATGGCCCAGGCTTTCAGCCGTTTGGGAAGTAAAGTGGAGATGATTATCCGTGCTCCGCATCTTCTGCGGCGCCAGGATCCAGATGCTGTGGCGCTTTTGGAAAAGACTTTTGCCGCTGAAGGGATAACCATTCATGCTGGCACTACGATCACTAAAATCGAGGATGGCCGACGTATTTTTTTAGAAAATGGCACTGTCCTAGAAAGCGAGCGGTTGCTGGTGGCTTTGGGTAGGCGGCGCGATTATCGTGACCTCAATCTGGAGGCCGCCGGGGTGGCCGCCACTGAGCGGGGTATAACCGTAAACGGCTCGTTGCAGACTAGTGTGCCGCATATATTCGCGATTGGCGATTGTAACGGGTATCATGAATTTTCCCATGCCGCTATGCATCAGGGTATGACGGCTTTGATGAATTGTTTATTGCCGCGGTTTGGTCGCTTGGATTTCCGCCGTTATGTCGTGCCGGCCGCAATTTTTACGGAACCACAGATTTCGCAGGTGGGTCTGAGTCACACCGAATTGGAAAAGAGTGGTCGTCGGCATGAGGTAATCCGGGTCAATTATAGCGATTACGGCGCGGCTATTGCAGAGGGTGTGGATCAGGGTTTCGTCAAGGTGTTTGTCAGTCCGAGCGGGAAGGTCTTAGGCGCGGTGGTGGCTGGCGAGGGTTCGGGCGAAATGATCAATGAGTGGGCGCTGGCTGTTCAAAAGGGTGTCCGTATCCATTCGATCATGATGTTGCAGCACTCGTTCCCAACTATGTCGTTTCTTAATAAACGCATCGCAGAAACTTGGATGATGGGCAAGGTGCGCGCCCATGCCTGGATGCGCCGCGCCGCGCAGTTTATGTTTCGACTGGGAGATTGATCATCCTTTGCTTGTGCGATCTCTCATCCTCCCCCTAAAGAAGATGGTTCCCCGAGGGGACTTTTTCCCTCTGCTTTGGTGTTGGTGGATTTTGTGTAATCAATTCCATTATATTCTGTCACCACGATCTGAGGGTGTAGATCTAAATCCTTACCTTGTTCCTAATCCAATTCACTTTCTCTGGAGAAAGTGGAGATAACGGTATCCGTTCATATGAATAATAAATTAAGTGATTACAATGTGTTACCAGTGAAATGTGTAAGCGGTTACGTTAAGTTATATAAATTATTCGAACTTGACAGATACATGTATTAATAAATATGATAGATGTATGAAGCCCATTACAATCAATGTAAGTGTACCTGTATATCAACAATATAAAGAGTATGCCCTAAAACGGGGTCGCAGCGTGTCTGAATTGATTCGCGAAGCGATGGATCAGTTTATCCGAGAACGAGTTGAGAATCGTCCTTCGCTGCATAATTTTAGGCCGATAGGGCTTGAGCTTTTAGCTGATGCTAAAATTATTGGTGACGATCTAATGGATGAAATGGTCAGCCATGGCACTGATCGGTGTTGACACGACATTTTTAGTGCAACTTGAGCTTTCGGCGTTGGATGTTTCAGTCGCAGCAAGGCGTCTTTTGGGAAGGGTACTTCAGGAAGGGGCTGAACTGGGAATCGCTTTCCAAGTTCTTTCTGAGTTCATGCATATTGTTACTGATACTAAGCGGTTCACTTTTCCACTTGATATGTCTCAGGCTGTTGATCGAGCCAAGTATTGGTGGGAAGCGCGGGAGGTTAGGCAGATCATTCCGTCGGTTAGTGAGTGTGCGTTAACTTTTAAATGGTTGGAAAAATACGGCTTGGGTCGAAAGCGCTTGCTCGATACGCAGCTTGCAGTTGCTTATCACTGCGCTGGTATTGTAACTATTATCTCCTCCAATGAACGGGATTTTGAAATTTTTAAGTGCTTTAAGGTGATCTCACCTGCCGATCAGTGAAGCTACGATTTTTTAGTGGCGCAATCGACTTGGCTGCATCTTATTCCTCGAAAGGTATAATGGCCCTCGTCAGCCCCTCACAGCGAGAGATGATGAAGTTTATAGCTGCATTTGAAAAAGGTAGCGAAGGCATTTGGCTTTGGTCTGCTGATAATAAAGCCCTTTTGAACTGTTGTGCTTAAGACGAAGGAGTCTATGGGTATATCTGAATTGGTAAGCGGAATAGTGAGTAAGATTGTGGATGCTTGCCGACCGGATAAGGTAATTGTTTTTGGATCGTACATCACCAGTAGTGATCAAGAACCAAACGACCTTGATATATTGGTGGTAATGCCATCTCAACTGCCCCGTCATAAAAGAGCCGTACCAATTAGACGGTTGTTTAGGCCAGCACCATGCGCCATGGATATTCTGGTTTATACCCCTGAGGAGGTAGCTATGTGGCTGGGAACTGCCAACCACATTGTTACGGAAGCTTTTGAAAACGGGGAAGTGGTATATGAAAAAGAGTAACTTTGATTTTGCGCAGTAGTGATTGCACAAAGCAGAGAATGACCTAATAAGCGGCAGGCAAATTTTGACTCTTGAGTGTGGCCCACGGACACTCCTAGTTTTCATACACAACAGGCAGTCGAGAAAGCTCTTAAAGTTTTTTCGTTTTCAGCCTGGGCTGTAAAAATTCACTTTCTCCAGAGAAAGTAATATTCATGCAAACGGTTACCATCACACAGACAGTGTTAGGTTTCTTCATAAAACGTAAGGTCATTCAATCTGATACGACCTAATATTGGCCTTGTCGCATATACTTATCTCGCGCAAAGGGTTGGCAAATTAAACTAGTAGGCAATGCGCGAGATATGTATATGTGACAAGGTTTAATAAAAGCCCAGGTTAGTAGAGCCTGCTTTTCTGGTGATGGCTGACGGTGACTGGCGGTGACGCGGAGTTAAATTCACTTTCTCCAGAGAAAGTAATATTCATGTAAACGGTTACAATTTTTCTCTTCCAATATGATATTTTCCTGTTCTCTCATTGAGGTAACCCCTCGACTCTTGTCAGCGGTGGACGCTTACGACAAAATAGGATATTTTCAGACCGGCTTTGACGCCTGCGCTTTGTAAACTGAGAAATATCAAAGCTAAGTGTTGTTGCTAATATGTTGAAATAATTGATTTAAGCACCCGTAGCTCAGCTGGATAGAGCATCCGCCTTCTAAGCGGAGGGTCGCAGGTTCGAATCCTGCCGGGTGTATTTGATCTGGTATCAAATATGACAGATCCATACCTCGGCTTGGTAATATTATTTTTGTTATCCGTTTTTTCCTTGCTGGTACTTTTAGGGCTGGCTTCATGGCTAGGCCCCAAAAATCCCACCCCCACCAAGCAAATCCCGTTTGAATGCGGATCAGTTTCGGTAGGTGAGGCTAAGTCTCTGCGCTTCAATGTCCAGTTCTATCTAGTTGCAGTTTTGTTCCTGCTCTTTGACGTCGAAGTACTCTTCCTTTATCCCTGGAGCGTAAACGTTCGTGAGCTAGGCTGGACAGGTTACATGGACATGCTAGTTTTTGTAGTAGTGCTAGCACTTGGTTTGATCTACGCCTGGCGTAAAGGCGTGTTGGATTGGAATAAGAGCGCGTAGAGATAGTGCGTACCCTGGTTTCCTCAACTCTTCGCCTCTTGCGAGTACTTACCTTCGGTTCCATTTTGTGCTCAGCGCTTAACTTGCTGCCGCTAAGATTTTGGTTGATTGAGTTAAACCGCGCGTTTTCGCTTTACTACCTTTTCTTCCACCTCTGTGCCCTGTTGTTAGTAATGCTGATGGGACGGATTTTTTTGCCGCGTTTTGGGATAACTTCCCTCTTGTTAGCAGGACTTTCTCTGTATTACGCCGCCGCGCTTCGTCCATTTTATTTCGCGCCTAGCCGAGTTGATCAAAACACCCCAGCAGAAGAACCCTTCCGTTTGAAGCTGCTATACGCAAACCTGTTACGTGAAAATCCACATAAAACGGCTTTTAAAGAGCTTATTGCAGCGCAACAAGCAGATTTGGTGATGCTTTTAGAATTGACCCCGGAGTGGAGCAAGAGCTTGGCTATGGAAGAGTACTATCCATTCCGGCATGAAATTCTTTCCGCGGGATATTTTGGGCTGGGACTCTATTCCAAATTTCCGCTAGGAGAGAAGATCGTAGAGAACCTTGGTGATTTCACGCCGCCTGTTATAATTGCCGAAGTTGATGCTGGGCGGGGTGGAGTCTTTGAAGTTGTGTTGTTTCATGCCTGGCCGCCTCTAAGCGCCGGCGCCTGGGACGGACATTTTGCGACACATCGTAGGGTTTTGATGCACGTTAAACACAGTGCCAAAGAGTTGATTATGGCGGCAGATTTCAACGCCACTCCCTTTGCCAGTGTGTACCGCGCCATGCTTGGTCATGGCAGACTACAAAATGCCATGCATGGCTTTGGGCTGCTTCGCACTTGGCAAGCGCAGTACTGGTACCTGCGCTTTACAATTGACCATGTGCTTTATCGTGGAAACTTCGTGGTGGATTCTTTTGAAAGACTTCCTGCGACAGGTTCTGACCATTTTCCGCTCCTGGTTCAGTTCAGGCGCACTCAGGGTTTGGCGGTAGAAGCGGACGAGGAACTCCCATTTGAAAGGTAAGCCTTGCATCTTTTCAGGTGGCTGACCGGGCTGCAACTGTGTATGGTTTCCAGGTAGCCTTTCTTATATATGTGGCAGAAGGAGGACTTAACGGTGCGACCGGGAATGACTGGGCTCTGGAGGATAGTGCGGCGCGCCCCTCTGTTGTATGCGGGCCTGGCCGGAATGATCGCAGGAGGTTCAGCTGCGTTTGTCGAGGGTATTCGTATAGAACACGGAGCAGTGGGGCTTTATCCGGATGAGATGCAAGCCATATTGTTTCTGGACCTTTTTTGGGGAGCAGGGCTTGGAATATTGATTGCTGTGCTCTGGTCCGCCTTCTGCAAAAAGCCTCTTTCATTTCCGCGCTTTACCTGTATTTTTATATGGGCCTGGATGCTGACCCACGCGGCCGTGTACGTACGACTATCTTCCTATGGGGGGCCGGACCTACTATGGGGCAGGTTTTTGCTGTTGATCATGCTAACCCTGCCGCTTTCTATTCTTCCTCTTGTTTCCCGTAGCTGCCAGATGTGGAGCGTCGGGTTAGATGGCTGGGCGGTAGCGTGGTTTAGCGCTTGGCTTTGTGCGGCGGAGTTGCTTTTGGTTTCAGTCGGATATCCGCTTTTGGTCCTTAGCACAGGCGTCTTGGATGGGAAGGCACGCTGGTCAGGACCGGCGTATGCAGTGGCGGCACTGCCCTGTTTGTTCTTGGTTTTTTGGTCTGTGCTTAAAACAGCTGGAAGAGGCGGGCGGGGATTACTGGGGCTATTTGTGGCGGTAGTGGCGCTTTGCTTTTGTATTGAACCGGCCGCGCGAGGGATCCGTTATTTGGCTGCTAGGCGCTCCGCCGAGGCGCCGAACCTGATTCTAATTTCGATTGATTCTCTGCGCGCTGACAGGGCTTATTGCCATGGGAAGATGCCCGCGCTGCAGCGCTACGCCTCAGGTGGGAGCCTTCTTACGGCGGCGAATTCGCAGGCATCTTGGACGTTACCATCCCACGCCAGTCTTTTCTCTTCACGTTATCCCGCGGAGCACGGTGCTGGCCGTCCGCAAGGAAGCGGGCTTAGTCCCGAGGTGCTTACCTTAGCCGAGATATTGGCGCAGCACTCTTATGAAACTGTAGCCTTTACCGGCGGTGGCTGGCTGTCGCCGTATTTTGGGATGGACCAAGGTTTTGCCGTTTTTGATACTCATGGGGAAATGTTGCTGCGTCCGGATTATAATCCGCTTAGCATGTTACTTTTTCCAAACTTCGAGCGCCGCGCGGACTACTGGCGCATCAAAGTCGAGAACTGGCTGAAACGCCGATTCGCTCAGAGGACCCCTTTTTTCTTGTTTTTGCACACCTATCAGGTCCACGATTATTTTAAAAACGCTCCGTACCTGGCCGCCCATCTTAAGCGAGCCGGAGCCAGATATGATCCGCACTTCTTGCTTCCCCAACTTAGTACCAACTCGGACGAGAACGCCCGGGGAGGTGATCACATTTTAGTGGCCCCTCCCAACCAGATTGCTTACTTAGAGACCCTCTATGACGCTGCAGCTTCATATTTGGATTCTGAACTTGAGGGCATATTGAAGAGGCTTTCCCATGAGGATTTGAGCCGCAAGACTTTAGTTATATTAACCTCTGACCATGGGGAAGGGTTTAAGTTGGAGCCCCGACGTCTGCACCACGGGGGCCGCTTGCATCAGGACTTGTTACATGTACCGATGCTGATTAGGTTTGATGGAGTGGTTCCAGCCGGGCAGAAGATCTCTACGCCTGTGGCGTCGCTGGACCTCATGCCCACTGCCCTGGATCTTCTCGGGATCCCAAGCCCTCCTGATATGCGCGGGGTTTCTTTGAAGGATCTGATCGTAGTGGGGGGCCAACCGGCGCAGCGCTTGATCTTTGCAGAGGAGGTTGGTTACGAAATTACAGCGGATTACTCTAGGCGCGAGCTTGCGGCAAACGAGCGACAAACCGCCCTGATTGCAGACGGAATAAAGTTTATCCGTAACCTGGAGGGGGAAGAGCTTTATGACCTTAAAGTTGATCCAGATGAAGTGCAAAATCAACTTTCCTCTAAACCTTCTTTGGCGTCGCGGTTGCGAGCCGCTACGCAGGAATTTCAGGACCGCTATCCTTGCTGTTTAACGCCCGCCGGGCCCAAGGAGGGTCTGTCACCCGACTTGCAACGGCAGCTTCAATCGCTTGGGTATCTGTGATGGAAATAACTCGCCACAGTGAGTGAGAGATGGTTTTAGAGCTTTCAGATCGAAATTCGTCAAGGCGACGGTGGGTGCCGCCGCTTTTCCTAGCAGCTCTGCTTGCAGTAGTGTTTGCGCCGGTACTGTTCGGCGGGCAAGTATTTTATCATCTTGATATTCAGCAGTTCTTCTTACCCTTTCGGGCTTTGGCCCGCGACTTTTTTTTCTTGCCATCCCAGGGGCTATGGAATCCCTTCGTTGCCGGAGGTATGAGCCTGATTGGAAATGGACAGGCCGCTTTGTTCTACCCCCTGCACTGGATATTCCTGCCTATGCCTCCGGAGCTAGGGCTTAGCTTCTCTATCATTTTTCATTTTTTGATTGCCGGGCTGGGTATGTATTGGTTTGGGCTTACGCTTGGTCTTGGCCGCATACCTGCGACCATCGCAGGTGTAATCTATATGCTGTGCGGTGCGACTGTAACGAGGGCAGTGCACCTTTCTTTGCTTTGCGGTGCCGCCCTCCTGCCTGCCATCAGTGCCTCATTCGTCCTGCTGCTTGAGCGCCCCAGTCGTCGCCGCTTTGTTATGAGCGTGTGTTTGTTGTCGCTGCAGATATTATGTGGGCATCCTCAAATTCCGATCTATTACGCTTACGCGCTTTTTCTGGCGCTTACCTTGAATTTAGCTGCGGGTATTGCGGCGGGTCGCGGCAAGTCGGCTGGCTTAGCACTTGGCATGGTAGGTGGCGTTTATATTGGGGCGGCGTGCGTGGCGGCGATTATGTTGCTGCCTTGGGCGGAGAGTGTGTGGCACTCCACTCGCGGGGGGCCGGTTTTGCCATATGAATTTATGGCGACCCTAAGCTTTCCGCCGCAGCGGCTCTTGGCTGCATTTATTCCGTATCATTGGGGCAATATTGGAGAGCTTTTGCTTGCCGCAGAGCTTAGCGCTTCGGCTCAAGAACGGCTGGTGCAAATTATGGAGTACGCCGTTTACGTAGGAATTCCGGCGTTATGTTTGTTTGTACTAGGCCTTTCCGTAAAAGGGCCAAGCCGCCTCGTCCCAAAGGAGGCTTCGCTGTATGTTAATTGGCGTCAAGTCTTGATCGTATTCTTAGTCTTTGGAGGGATCGTTGCATGTGGGCTTGAAACACCCCTTGGTCCGGCTTTAATGGCGTTACCGTTACTTGCAAAAATGCGCGCCTGGACCAGAGCGCTTACGTTGTCTGTGTTTGCGGCTGCGGCTTTGGCCGGTTTTGGCGCTGATTGGATGCTGCGTGAAGGGTCGCAGAAGCGGCAGCGCATTTTTTCGGTAGTATGTGTGTGGACGGTGATGGCCGTTCTAGTGGCCAACTTTTTGTGTGAGCGCGCGGATTGGCAGAGTGCGTTTAGAGAGGTGTGGCGCAGCGGAGCTTGGTTGGTGTCGCTTAGTTTGCTGGGCGTTTCTTCGGTCTTGATAATTTTCGGTCGAGGTCGCTTGGCTGGGCTCATGCTGCTTGCTCTGGTAACGGTTGATTTGGGCGTTTTTGCAGGCGCATTTAATCCCCTCATTCCCGCCGCAAGGCTTGATACTATCCCGCCTGCGGTGGCTTTTTTGAAAACCAAGGGCCGGTACGCGCGGGTGGCCTCTTTTGCAGGGCTGCTGCCCACGGTGCCCGAAGATGCTCAAGCCGTGCTTCACAGCGGATGGAGCGCGCGCTACCGCATTCCGAGTATCAATGTGTTTGACACCCTTCAGTCCCGGTATTATACCGACCTGTTCGATCACCCCGGTGCGGTCAATGTTACATACGGGATGCTTCCTGCCGAACTTCTTAGCTATCCCAGAAAACAGGGGCTGGATCTGATGAATGTGCGTTATCTCGTATTTCCGGTAGGGCGGGAGCCACCCTCCGCTCCGGACTTGCGCGAGGTCTACCGGGATAAGAGCGTCGTAATTTTTGAAAACGACAGCTCTGTTGGACCGGTGTATTTAGCGCGGACAGTGCAGTCAGAAGAGGTGCAGGATACTCTGCAAAGACTCCGCTTTGGTCCGCCTCGTCCCGCCACTGAGGCCGTCATAAACGAGCCGTTGTCGCAGGGAGAGAATCCGCCGCGTGTTCTAACCCCAGCGGATGCGTCCTGGAGAGCAGTTATGCCTGATACGGACAGCATCGAAGTACAACTTAAAAGCAGTTCATGGCAGTACCTCGTTTTTTCACAGCCGTTCTATCCAGGTTGGGAAGTGCGCATTGATGGTGTTCCAACCGAATCTTTCAGGACAAACTATCTAATGCGCGGAGTTTGGGTACCGCCTGGCAAACACATGGTCGTGCTTCAGTATCGTCCCTGGTCCTTTAATGCTGGGGCTTTGATTAGTTCGGTTGCGGCTTTAACACTCTTACTACTGGCGCTGGGCCGCTTGGGCTTCGGCAAGGAGCGGGCATGAAGAGTTGGGCATTCCCTATGGTTGGGGTACTGCTGCTCTCCATGCTGGGTTTTATGGTGTTAAATCTGCTTCCCTATCTGGGCTTTGACTCCGCGGTGTTTTATTATGGCGGGCTTTTAATTACCGAGGGGCGGCATCCTTATCTGGATTTTATTGACAACAAGAACCCAGGAATTTTTTACCTACTAGCCGTACCGGCTGCCATATGGAAATGGAATCCGGTAGGGGCAGTTTGGCTGTGGCGTTTTCTGGAACTTCTTGGGGTGTGGCTGCTGTTTCGGGGGCTGAGACGCTTTGTTCCTGGCTACGCTGATCGCGCACTGGCGCTGCTATGCTTTTGGACGGCATATACCGCGCTTTGGGCTGGAACTTATGAAACGGTATACGCCGAGCTACCCGAAATGCTGTTGGTGATGGTGGCAGTGTGGCTGGCGGCGGTCCGTAAGCGTCTTGGTGTGGCGGGGCTGTGTATCGGTGCGGCTATGCTCTTTAGACAGACTGCACTGCTTGCACTCCTACCAGTTGTGGTGAGCGGGCTGGCGCGCCGTACCGGGCGACGGGAGTGGCTGAGATTGTGCGTTGGAGCGGCGTTGCCTTTGGTGGTCACGGGTCTTTTTGCGGAATTTCAGGGTTGGCGCGCAGCCTGGTGGCGCTATGCCTACGGCTGGGGAGCTGACTATCTGGCCGAGAGCGGGTCTTGGACCCGTCTGGGAGAGACGGCAGGACACCTTTTTGGAAATACCTTTCTCTTTTGGGCTGGCCTATCGGCCCTAATTTGGGCGGGGGTCGCCCTGATGGATTTATGGGCGCAGCGACGTGGAACTTGGCGCATGCACTTACTGGTGCTTAGCTGGAACGTGGCGGGATTTTTCGAAACTGCGCTGCAGCCGATTGCTCTGCGGCATCATTTTATACTCTGGTTACCACCACTGACGCTGATGACCGCGGTGGGGTTAGCGCGCGTGCGCGCGCTGGCGCGGGAGGCCGGGAAAATGGTGTACCTTCAAGCGCTGGTGGTGGCGTTATTGATCACTTTAGTGCGGCCTCTGGCAGAGAGCGCCGGGGCCGAGTGGTGTAAATTCACCTCAAGTCCAGACCGCCTGCCGGTGCGCTTTGCGGGGCACTGGGTGCAGGCCACCACATCTCCGCAGGAGCGCATTTTAGTTTGGGGAATGGCTTCACAGTTATATTTAGAATCCCATCGTCACAGCGCGTCGGCGATCTATTTCAACGTAATGCTAACCGGGATGGATGGACGGATTAAGGGAGGTGTGGCTGAATTACGAGATCGCTTGGAGCTAGATCTGAAAGAGTACCGGCCACGTTATGTGTTTTTGCTCTCCAAGTTCCCCTTTGAGAATTACGCGCCTAAATATTCTTCAACCTGCCGCCGACGCACGCTCGAGACTCCGTGGTCGGCGGCGATCCCCTATTTAGAATGTCCGAGTTAGCCCGCTACGCAGCTTGCCTGAACTCGTCTTGCACCTCTTGTCCGCGCACTCCATAAGAGAGGTATGTTTTGCTAGTCCAATCCCGGTTAAAGCGTCTTAGCTTTTTTCTCAGTAAGAGGCGACTGCGGTGTAGGCGGGATTTGACAGCAGGAACTGAGAGTCTCAGGATATCCCCCACCTCTCCGTTTGAGAGGCCGTCCATGTCCCGCAGTATGAAGATGGCCTTGTACTCAGCCGGAAGACTATCGATCGCATTTTGCAGCGCTGCGCGTAACTCGTGTCGTGAGCTTAGGTAGGCGATGTCACTGGTATCGCTGCGTTTGCGGCTCCAGTCTTCTTGTGCGGATACAGCGGCTTCTTCTAGTGGGATAGCGCTGTGTTTTTTTCGCTTGCGCAGGTTCATAAAAGCGGTGTTGGCGGTGATGCGGTAGAGCCAGCTCGAGAAAGCGGATCTACCCTGAAAATCCTTGATTTTGGTAAAGACGCTGATAAACACATCCTGCAAGATATCCTCAGCGTCTTCCGGCAGGCGCGAGATGCGCCAAGCCAAGCGATGAACCTTTTCGACGTACCGTTCGACCAGTTCCTCAAAGGCTTTGATGTCTCCGTCCTGGAAAGAGGCAACCAGTTCGGTATCCGTAACTTGGGTTGTCATTCTGTCCTCATCAATATTAAAGTAGGCCGTTAAAAACCCGGAATCTACCTTCCCGGAGCTGCTTCCCCCGGTGTCCTTTTTTGGGGGAGCATTGTCAAAACTTTGACAGGTCTTGCAGTGGGAATTGTCACAGTTTTGTAATAAATTTGTGGTAGCTGTTTATTTTTGGTCCCTTGAGGGGGACCTTTCCTGAGGGGATAAGGGAAAGCTTCAATGTTTGTTGTAGATTTTGTATTCTAAATTCCAGCGTGAACTGTTACAAATGCTAGTAACTAGAAACGCCTGGGAAGAAGCTTGCAAATGCAGGTAATCCTTAGACCCGGCCTTTCGGCATGACGTAATACCCGTACAAAGCGAGGTGACTATGGATGATAAGAAAATGCGAATGGTGCAGTGCTCAAAGCATGGCAGGGAGCTACCCGGGCTTGAAAAACCCCCTTTCCCCGGAGTAGCAGGAGAGCAGATTTTTAAAAATGTCTCAGCTCAAGCCTGGTTTGAGTGGTGGGACGGAATGCAAATTAAGGTGTTAAACGAGTACCGCCTCAATATGGGTAATGCAAAAGATTATCAGATTCTTTTTGATGAGATGATGCGGTTTCTAAAGCTTCCTGAAGTCAAAGTAGTTTAAAAGGGTAGGTAACGTGAAACTCGCAATCATAGGGGGTGGGAGCATGGGCACGGCTTTGGCCGGGCGCTTTCTGACAGTTGGAACTGCTGCTCCAGAGAATCTTTTAGTAATTGAAAAATCTAAAGAGCGCCGCGCACAATTGAAAGATATCTTAGCGTGCCGTTTAGAAAGTGAGATCTCTTCCGAGTTAAGTCAGGCTGATTTAGTGTGGCTGGCGGTGAAGCCTCAAGACTTAGACGTGGTTTGCAGCGAGCTAAAGCCCCATCTTTGTGCGCATCATCTAGTTGTTTCAATTATGGCTGGCGTAACCGTGGCGGTTTTAGAGAAGCGTTTGGGGAGGCACGCTCGTTTGGTGCGCGCCATGCCGAATCTGCCCTTGTCGTTGGGAGAGGGTATGACGGTTTACTATCCGCATCCACAGCTTGTCGATCAGGATTTCGTGATGCTGGAGCAAGTGTTGAGCGCGGTTGGAGCGTGTTTGCGTTTGGAGACGGAAGACATGATTGACGCCGCTACGGCGCTTTCAGGGAGCGGGCCAGCGTACTTTTTTTACTTTCTTGAATACACGCTGCAGGCGGCGCAGCAGTTAGGTTTTACGCCTGAGCAGGCGAGGTTGATGGTAGCGCAGACTTTTAAGGGTGCTATGGCTTTATGGTTGGCAGGAGAGGAGGATGTGGCTGCGTTGCGCAAGCGTGTAACTTCTAAAGGAGGCACTACGGCGGCTGCAGTGGCAGTGTTTGACGCGGGTCGTTTGGGAGAGGTCTTGTACAATGGGATTTTGCAGGCGCATAAACGTGCAAAGGAGTTAGGGGCTGCCAGCTCGTAAATTATTCTGGTAACCGTCCACTCGTGGAATTGATTTCACTTTCTCCAGAGAAAGTAATATTTACGTGGGCGGATACCATCACACAGACAGTGTTAGATTTCTTCATAAAACGTAAGGTCATCCAATCTG
>JAAYZI010000205.1 GCA_012514925.1 Deltaproteobacteria bacterium
CACAAAGGAGTCATCTTGGGTTATCTCTGGTCGACCGGCGGCCGGCGGTCCAAGGCGTCTCTTTAGAAGCATCAGTATAATAGTGGGGCTGGGAGCGCCGTGCAGGTAAAGCCGCAGAAAGCGCCTGCCGGAGGCGTCTCCGGCTAAGTGCTGAATCCCTTCCAAGCTGGCCTGGGGGTAAGCTTTGGCAAGTAGCTCCAGCGCTAGAGTTCGATCATCAACTTGCATTAGGTTACCATCCGACTCCCAATCCCCAAGCCGCTGCCACCACAAACATCAGGCCTACCCCAAAGCTTAAAGTACGGCGGTACTGGGGGCTGCCGCGCATCATGCCAATTATAATCTTGACCAAATTATTGCTAAGGGTCGCGATCATAACGGCATTTAGCGCAGTCACAATCTGAATGCTGTGGTCTGCCATACTGGCGATTGAGACCACAATTGCATCCACGCTTGCAAGCCCTGAAAGTGCGGCTACGGCGTAAACTCCGGTTGTGCCAAAGCGCGCATTCGAGACTTCGATTAACACCAGAATCAGGCAAAATAACGCTGCAAATTTAACGGCGTCACCCATATTAAATGGGTTGCCAAGAGCCGTAAGTTTTGGCGTGGGGACCGAGGCGGGAGTGTGACGTTTTAGAAGCACATAGGCAGTTAGCGCCCCCGTAGCACAGAGCAGCGCCATCGGCAGTAGTAATTGGATGCCTACCCTGGCATTTATTATCTCGGCTAAGACAAAGATGCGCAAAAACATCACGGAGATCGCTAGCAGCGTGGCTAGGGCGTAGGTCTGAGAATTTTGAGGGTCTTGTTTGCTCTTATTTGAAAAGAGCCAGGCTACAACTGTGCTGGATACCAAACCGCCCAAAAATCCGGTCAGCAGGATCCCGTGCGCTGCGCTCCAGAATTTCATCAACAGGTAGCCTAGAAAGCTTAGAGAAAGCACCAAGACTACGATTGTCCAAATGTTGCGGGGGTTGAGTACGGACCAGGGGTCAATGGTGCGATTCGGTAGGAGGGGCAAGATTAAAGCGCCTGCCACTAAAAATTTGAATACTGCAAAAAGCTCCTTTTCCGTAATCTGCTCGACGACAATTTGAATCCTGGGTTTGATGGAGAGTAGGAAAGACATCAGTAGAGCCACAGCCACCGCAAAAACGGTGTACTCTAACTGCACCAGCATGCCCAGCACAAATGTGATCAGCAGCGAGACTTCGGTAGTGATTCCCTTGCGCCCTTCTTTGATGTGAAAGAGGTGGCGGATGCTAAGCAGGGCTGTAAGGCTAAAAAGGCCCGCAACTTCTAGCCAGGCAGCGCCGGTTTCTGCCGGAAGCGTCACCAAAAATCCAAAGAGCGCTACTAGCCCGAAGGTGCGGATGCCGCCGGCACCGTGGCGGTCATTGCGCTGGGAGAGCTGTCGCTCCAATCCAATCAATATCCCGATGCCAAGGGCCAAGCCTAACTCCATCAGGAGTTTGAGGATGTCGGAATTATCTTGTGCTACATGCATACTCAATTAGACCTTTTAATTTGGTATTTGCTTAACTGTAACCGTTCACGCATAGAATTGATTACACAAAATCTGCAAACACCAAAGCGGAAAAGGCCCTCCTCAGAGAATCCTTCTTAGGGGTGAAAACATTTTAGGGGATAAAACACTATCCGTTACCGTGTCACACTTCTAACACTGTTTGTATCCCCTATAGCTTTATATAGAACATTTGGGTTAGTTTGGCACTGGCTCATACGAGAGCAGGCTCCTAACGACGCAGTGGGCTAGTTGGTCAGTGGTTGAATTAATAAGCATCTGACTGGGTTCTTCGTTGCTGTGCCACCAGAAGCTTCCCGGCAGCCACCATGGGCCGCGGCGCTGGTAGCGCGCGTCATAGTTCTCCGCGCTGGTTTTACCGTAGTACACCGTGATGCCTGATTCGACTTCGATTAGCTTGGTTTGCACTGACATGCGAGCCGGAGTGGCGACTTGATCCAGATAGCCAACCATTACCAAATCGTACCCGGCTTCGCGCGCCAGTGCCAGGGCACCGTAGTTACCTGTGAAAAACTCATCTTTTTTGCCCGGCCAATCAACGCGGTTAAACACCTCCAGCATTGGAATGCTTCCGGTTTCGAGTAGGTAGGCGTGGATCTTCCACGCTAATTCATTCCCCAACCCTGGGGATTCATTGCCGCTTGAGGCAAGGTTTGCCGGTACTGAAAAGGGAATGATGGCCATGCGTACCGGAGACTTCAAAGGAAAACGTTTATTTAGATAATCCTCGACCACAAGTTGAATATAAGCACGAGAATTGCATGGGTCCTGATAGAGTGACTCTACGTAGCGGCCGTAAACGCATCCGCTCAGGGCCAAGACAAGGAGCAGTGTCAAATGTATGACACTCAGTTTTTGACGGCCGTGAAGGTGTTTCATGTAAATACCTTGTAAAACAGGAAGGTTGGTAATGAAAGAGATAAAAACAGCGCTTATTACATCAACCCTCAGAAGGGTTTTTCAATTATCATGCCACGCCGGTGTGCTCTTAATCGCCGTGATGATGTTGTGTTTGATTGGATGTAGTCGGCGTTATGGCGACTATCCGGTGTACACTCCGATTCACATGGAAGATTATGAAAATTATGGGGTGGGTCGCTTCAAGTCTTCTTACCTTGCCGATCAGATCGACCATTACTACCGTGGCACTAATCCTGGCCCAATCGGCGTGGCAACATTTGTGAATGTTGACGATCTTTACTCCACCTCAACTTTCGGTCGTATGTATGCCGAGCAGGTGATGAGTGAGTTGGCGATGCGAAGTTATGATGTGGTGGAGTTAAGGCATGCGGATGCTCTTCAGTTTCTGGTGGATTCGGGCGAGTTTGCTCTCTCCCGTGATGTCGCCATGGTTAAGCGCGCGCGCGACCTCGGCGGAATTGTGGTAGGTACTTATGCTGTTTCTCCAGTTAGGGTCTATGTCAACGCGCGTTTGATAGATCCGGCCAGCTCGATTGTTTTGGCAGCAGGCTCGGTGGAGATGCCCAAATCTCAGGAGATCGCGCGGCTGCTAAGAGGCGGTGCATTTCCAGCAACCCTGGAGCGAATTCCGGTTAAACACCTCGGCATGGCGACCTTCTCGTTCAACCCCTTTAATCCCCAGTACCAGAGCCGAGGGTGGGACGCCGAAGAAATGGGCTCATCCACACTAAGCATCCCCCCAAGTTTGGTAGAGCCGAAAATCAAGTCGGCACCCACCACGGAATAAGTCGGCACCTACCTATGAAATAGGGGCCCAGTTTGGCTTTTTACGCCCCTGGAAAAAAGTACGGGAAAATACGGAAAAACAAAGTACGGGAAAGTACGGAAAAACAAAGTACGGGAAAGTACGGAAAAAAAAGGTGCCCCCCTACTTTTTGGGGAAAAGGTCCAAAAAGGTGTCCCCCTACTTTTGGGAAAAGGAGCCCCCCTACTTTTTGGGGAAAAGGAGCCCCCCTACTTTTTTGGG
>JAAYZI010000206.1 GCA_012514925.1 Deltaproteobacteria bacterium
AGCTCTAAGGCTCGTCCTAATAAATCGCCTGCCGAAGACATCATCTATATCAAGCATGTCATCACTTCGATGCTGCAAGCTGAGCCCGTTTGGTGGTTGTGGCACCAAAGGTCTAATTGGTTCGGCATAAACTCGATGGGCAGGAACGGAAGATACTTCCTTCTCTGGATATCTCAATGCAGAAAGCTTTCCGCCAAAGACACAGCCCGTATCAACATTAATTGTACGATTTAACCATTCAGGGTCAGGCACTGGAGTATGACCGTAAACAACCATAGCTTTCCCGCGATACTCTTCTGCCCAATTAAAGCGTATCGGTAATCCAAACTCATCGGTCTCGCCCGTTGTCTCACCATAAAGAGCAAAATTACGGACACGACTTGAACCTCGGCCCTGATACTCTTCACGCATTCCCGCATGGGAAACAACTAGTTTGCCGTCATCAAATACGTAGTGGCTTACTAAAGCACTAAGAAATTCCTTGACGTAATCCTTGAATTCCTGCGTCTCAGGCTCAAGCTGTGCCATCGTCTCTGCTAATCCATGCTTTAGCTGAACATTTTTACCGATTAGTTTCTTAACTAGCTTGGCGTCATGGTTCCCGATAACGCACCGGGCGTTATCAGAATGAACCATGCTCATTACAAGCCGTAGAACTTGGACAATCTTCGGCCCACGGTCAACTAAATCACCAAGAAAAACCAGTTTACGCCCCTCTGGATGCGTGACCTCATAACCAGCGCCAAAAGGAAATCCATCCCTAGGCTGGACCAAATAGCCCATTTCAGCAAGCAGCTCAGTCAGCTCGTCAAAGCAACCATGGATGTCCCCGATAATATCAAAAGGACCGTGCTCATGTTTCTTGTTATTCCAAAGCGGCTGCCGTTCAATCTCAACTGCTTCCACTTCTTCTGGAGAGTGAAGCACATAAATGTAGCGGAAGCCTTCCCACTTTAGTTTACGCAGAGATTTTTTAATCTTGTGAATCTGATTTCTGATAACATGCTCACCAAAATTACGGTCAGGGCGGGAGTTGTTCCGCTGCTGGCAAATTTTCTCATGGAGATTAAGCACTATGGCAACAGGGATGCAGTGATACTTTCGCGCAATCTCAATCAACGGCTTGCGGTCTTCAGCCCGAACATTCGTGGCGTCACAAACCGTAATTCGCCCCAACTCAAGCCGCTTTGACATTACAAATTGCAGCGCCTCAAACGCTTCTTTAGTTACCGTTTGGTCATTTTCATCGTCAGAGACCAAGCTACGAAAATAGTCCGATGACAAAATTTCTGTGCTCTTGAAATGTTTTTTACAAAAGGTTGATTTGCCAGACCCAGAGGCCCCAATAATAGCTACTAGTGAAAGCTCTGGAATAATAATCTTCATCGTGTAAACACCCCTATTTGAGTAGGAGCACCGAGCTTTTCATCTTCTTCGCCAAGCGATTTGAACTCAACGATGTAACCATACTTCTCTGCTATACTTTTTGCCCACGCTTGGAACTCTCCTCTGGTCCACTCAAAACGGTGATCCTTATGGCGAAATTTACCAGTCGGAAGGTTTTCAAACTTAACGTTGTATTCGCGATTTGGCGTTGTAAGCACAATGATAGTAGGACGCGCAAACTCAAATAGCACCCGCTCAAATGCAGCTAAACGCGGCTGATCAAGGTGTTCAATAACTTCAACTACAGTCGCCGCATCAAACCCTTCCAGGCGTTTATCTCTGTACATCAAAGAGCCATGCAAGAGCTGTATGCGTGCTTGGTCTTTCGGGCGGAGATTTTCAATCTGGAGCCTATCCTTTGCCCTCTCCAGAGCCTGAATGGACACATCCAAGCCGGTCACCATTTCTATATGTTTATCCCTAAGGAGGTGGCGCAGAAGTTTACCTTCACCACAGCCTAAATCAATAATTCGTTTGGCGCCCATCTCTCTTAAGAGAGAATGGACTGTTTTTAGCCGCTGTTCATTCAGCGAGAGTTTTTCCTCAATAGCATCTTCGCCTGTAGCTTCTGGCTCCTCTTGTTCAAGCTCTTCCTCACCAAGTAATCCAGCTAATGCAATCCGCGCCAAGCTGCGGCGGTGTTTTAGGTACCGAAGTGTAATGATTTCTTTCTCGGGGTGAGTTTCTAACCAGCCGACTCCTTTTTTGATTAACTTGTCAACCTCATCGGTCCCAACCCAGTAGTGCTTTTCATCGTCTAGTACAGGTATAAGCACATAAAGATGGGTAAGCAGCTCATATAGCGGAGCAGTTCGCTTTAAAGTAACCGTGAAGTAAGGGCTTTCCCCCCATTCTGCAAATTTTGGATCCAGTGCATGGCGAATTGTAGAAACTTCGTAACCCAATGGTTCAAATAGTCGTCGCAGGAAATTTTCGCCACCACGGCAGGGCAAAACCGAAATAGTCGCTTCAAGTGGAATTGCAGTTTTTGCTAGTTCAGGGCGTTCGCTGCTTTTTCCGCTGATTGCGCTGCCAAATACCCGGGAGATGGCAACACTTAAAAAGGATGACGCCGCATAGGGACGGTCATTTA
>JAAYZI010000207.1 GCA_012514925.1 Deltaproteobacteria bacterium
ACTTATTATCGCAGCCAGATGGCCCAGGAAGATTACATCCACAACCAAGGTCTTTCGCACTGCCGCCACACACTCCGGCGCAATCCACCACCTTGGTGCTACCACACTTATTATCACAGCCAGATGGCCCAGGAAGGTTACATCCACAACCAAGGTCCTTTGCAGTACCGCCGCACACTCCGGCACAATCCTTTACCTTGGTGCTACCACACTTATTATCACAGCCAGATGGCCCAGGAAGGTTACATCCGCACCCAAGATCCTTAGCAGTACCGCCGCACACTCCGGCGCAATCCTTTACCTTGGTGCTACCGCACTTTTTATCGCAGCCAGATGGCCCCGGAAGACCACATCCGCAACCAAGGTCTTTCGCGGTGCCGCCACACACTCCGGCGCAATCCACCACCTTGGTGCTACCACACTTTTTATCACAGCCAGATGGCCCCGGAAGATTACATCCACAGCCAAGGTCTTTCGCACTGCCGCCGCACACTCCGGCGCAATCCTTTACCTTGGTGCTACCGCACTTTTTATCACAGCCAGATGGTCCCGGAAGACCGCATCCGCAGCCAAGATCTTTTGCCGTGCCAAACGGCACTCCCGCACAATCCAAGCAAGATGTGCCATCTCCATCGCACACCAAGCATTGGTCTAGTTTGCCATCGCCACATGCAACCCCATGACAATCCTGACATGAAGTCCCGTCTCCTCCCTCAACTCCACACTCATCTATAATCAAACGTTTCTGGAAGCGCATCCCAATGGTAACGGCACCGCCCAGTTTAGTGGCGTCAAATTTAAGCGCCGTAAGCTCTGCGGCAGTCAGCATCTGAATCGGTCCAAGAAAATCGCCCTGGTCTATCGCGTTGATACTGGTAGTTTCGGCGTAGTAGGTTTGATTCGCGCCGAAATCTCCCAGCCATGCCACCTCACCTCCGCTGGCAACTCCGGCCGCATAACTAGCCCAAGTTTTATAGCCGTTATTAACATTGGAAACTGCCTTTGCACTGACTTTACCGTACACTCCCGCCACAGCAGCGCCAGAATCATTACTGTCTGCAAAACGAATAGCATAAAGCGCATTTTTATTACTGGCTGTTAGGATATCTTCAGTAGTTAGATTGATGAACAAATCGCCCCAGCCGATATTACCATCCTCCGCCCCCGAGCTAGCAGTTCCGAGTAGCGGCATATTGCCGGAAACAACAATCTCGACCACTTCTTGAGTTTCGCGAATTGCAATTCCGTGCATCTCATAAACACGGCCACCCCTCCCATCAGTTTTTGAATCTAGGGAATATTGCCAACCGAAGCTATCGGGGGGCGTGAATCCTACAATTAAAGCCGTGCTATCGTTAAAACATTCATAAGCTAAACTTAGCACCGCTCCTCCCAAAACAGGACCACACCGTTCCTCTAGAGCGTACCCAACACTTCCAAAAAGAGTAACAACCAACGTTGCTAACCAACACCCGAATAACCTGCACCCAATTTTCATTTTTTAACTCCCTTGTTCAATGCCTCAACCGCAAATCTGTCCGTTTACGCACCAAAAGAAGGCAAACGGTGTGCCAGAGCGGCCACTACCTAATCAGCTGTAAACACAGGAGTGCTTCCTAAAATAATCTGTACGAAAATTAACCAGTGAAGAATTTTTAGACACGAAGAAGGCTTAAGGCGACATTCGCTATGTTTCGTCTAACTCGAAGTAGCAAAATCTAGGAGAGACATCCAGCTTAGAACAAAGCAGAACCAACCAACTGACGCCTCCCCACAACCGAAGCGGCATCTCTTTGCGCACCGTTTTTCTTAGCTTTTCTAAGCTCCCGAATCGCGTCCTTAACGAAAGAAAAACCCATGTCGTGAATTGAAGCCATATTACGCTCAAACACGATCACAT
Source organism: Deltaproteobacteria bacterium (assembly GCA_012514925.1). Lineage (GTDB taxonomy): Bacteria > Bdellovibrionota_C > UBA2361 > UBA2361 > JAAYZI01 > JAAYZI01. The sequence goes on from JAAYZI010000207.1 coordinate 1,901, forward strand.
CATGCGAGAAAATATCACGCTCCCAATTAATCTTGTCTCTCCTTAGAGTTCGAAATCGCCTGTGCTCAGAATCCCTGACCTGCCGGTAATAGAAATAATACGTGAAGTGATCAGTTACCTCATGTTTCTCTAGATGCGTGAGCACCGCAAAGAGAAAACTGCTGCCGACAAAGAGGATTTTGGGCTTATATTCACCTCCGCTAGCCAGAGTGCGCGGCTCGACATACGGTGCCGGAACATAGGTCCTCTCGGGGAAGACGAGATTTGCGATTCTCACAAGATCCAAATCCCAGCCACGCGGCGGATAACTCAAAATATAAGGCTCACAGGCAAAATTGACTAGCTTCTTACCCATTAACTCCGCAATGCGATCTACTAAACGACTCGTCACTAGACACGAGCCTACACTGTTCCAATGCGATGCAGTTGGCTCAAAAAAACGCAAATCAGCGGAAGGTACTAAAGCGCTTAGTTGCTCATGCCCGTCGACGTAGTTAATGCCGTATTCATCATAAAGCGGCCGTATAATTTCATAGACATTCTTGCGGCTAAGGCGGGTAGGATCGGTATAATAACTGGGCACCACATCCGGATAAAGCGCTAACATATTAGTGCTTATTAAGCTTACCACCGTCTTGCCACGCTCCGCCAAAAGATCCTGAAAACGCCGCAACGTCCGAACTGGTTTAACAAAATTCCTATGACGCTTCTGTTTAATACGATTAAATGAAGGGAGATACATGGGCTGGAAAAAGTAGCCCTTGTTCCCAGCAAGAATAGTGCTGCTATAATGCGTCGAAACCTGGTTGAAAAGACTATAATTGATCTGGTTGCTGGCGCGCACGAAATGGCCCCACAGTCCATTCCCCTTTGAGAACCAACCCTCAAACTTTCTCTGAAAGCGCTCATTAAAGAAGCCTTGCCAAGTAAAGCGCGGCTTTGACGGGGGCGGGTGTAACCCGTGAGGTACTGTTGCTTTGGGAAAGGGGTGCAGATATATCTGAGCTAGCGGCAACGCCAAAAGCAGAAAGAAAATTACCACAAACGTCCTTAAAAGATAGCGGTAGCGCCTCTCCGCAGGCGGTGCCTTTGCGCTTACTACGGCGTAGAGCTTGCGCCGCACCCATCCCGGCTCTGGATCGCTTTTGCGGGCCAAATTCCCATAGTCTTCAAAATGCACCATTTTCACGCGCCCTAGAAACGAAAATAAATAAAAGGGGTATAGTTAGTACTGGATAACGTCAGAGCCGTCAGTACAAGACAAGCCACTCCCCCTGCAAACCTTAAACACGCCATCTGCACACCTGAAAAACGTTCGCTAAGAGCCTGGGTAAAATCTTGGAAGCGTGGCAGCGTTGGAGCAAAACAGATCAATGTCGCCAATACAAAAACAAACATTGCCTGGTTGTGCATCACCATACCGCGCGGCACATACCTGGGGACCGACCAATAATGATAAAAATCGACCATACGCAGAATGTGATTAAACGCTTCTGAAATCGTCTCACTTCGAAAAAAGACCCATCCAAACAGCACTACCACAAAGGTAAGTAGCGTATTAACAAACCGCCCCAGGCGCTTCGAAGATTGCAGCCAAAAGAGCCGGTCGATCACTAGGAACGTGCCATGATAGAGACCCCAGAACACGAAGGTCCAAGCAGCGCCATGCCATAAACCAGAGAGCAAAAAAACGGTACAGAGATTGAAATATAAGCGCGCAGGTGACACACGGTTACCACCCAGCGGAATATAAAGGTAATCCCGCATAAAGTGAGAGAGCGAGATGTGCCAGCGCCGCCAAAACTCAGTGACATTTTGCGAGATGTAGGGCCGATTGAAGTTCTCAAGAAAGTCAAAGCCCATCATCTTCCCCAGCCCTATCGCCATATCCGAATAGCCCGAAAAATCAAAGTAGATCTGATAGGCATAACAGATAATCCCAAGCCAAGCGTAAGGAGTGCTTAACTGGTCAGGGCCAAGTTTAAAAAACATATTGGCGGAGCTACCCATGGCATCCGCGATCAAAACTTTCTTTCCAAGCCCCATACAGAAACGGCAAACACCATCAAAAAAAGTCTGTAGATCGTAGCGGCGGTGATGCAACTGTTCGTGAATATCCGGGTAGCATATGATCGGTCCGGCGATTAGCTGCGGAAATAATGCAATATAGAGGGCGTAACTTACAAAGTTTTGCGCCGGTTCAACCTTACCGCGATAAACATCTACGATGTAGCTTATCTTCTGGAAGGTAAAAAACGAGATGCCAATCGGAAGTGCCACATTGGTCCAAGCCACTCCTTCAAATCCCATAAGCTCAAGCAGCCGATTGAATTCCCCTACAAAGAAATTGGAGTACTTGTAATACGCCAGCGCACCTAAATTCATGGTCAACGAACAAAGCAATAGGAATTTCTTACGACTTGGGCTCGCTACTAAACGGGCGATGGCCACCCCCAAGAGGTAATCAATCAGGCACGAGACAATAAAAAGCCCCACAATCCGCGGCGCGCCCCAAGCGTAAAAGAGATAACTGCCAAGTAACGCAACCAAATTCCGCCAACGCACGGGTGCCAGGTAATAGCACCCCATAAACACCGGCAAGAATAAGAAGAGGAATAAGAAAGAACTAAAGACCATCCGACTACCTTTTTCTCCGATTACCTTTTCCGACTATCTTTACTTAAAACCAGCCCCGGTAATCTGCGATAAATTACCGCGCTTGTCAGCAGGTAGCTTTGAAAGTTTATAGTAGAATTTGAAAAAAACATAACACTTTGTATTTACAACAATATCTGCCCGGATGCACGCTATGCCACTCCGGCATTTTACTCCTTTGCAGTGCTAAACTGTGCTAGTCAGCATTCAATATGACAGACTCCGTCCTGGTTAATCGACATTAAGTCATACCAGGCTAGTTGACCTTACGTTTTATATGAACTGTCTGTATGATCAAATCCTGACTTGTACAGCTTATCACAGCAAAGATTTAATCGCATGCCCTCCATCAACGATATCCCACCCGGCTCGACCGTCGCAGTCGCCATGAGCGGAGGGGTGGATTCCACCGTCGCAGCGCACATCCTTGCCGAGAAGGGGCTTCGAGTCCTAGGCCTGACCATGAAAATTTGGGATGGCGGTGCCTCCATAAGAGACGCCGTGAGACAGGGCTGCTACGGCCCGGGCGAGGCGGAAGATCTTGCCGCCGCAGCCCAAGCCGCAAAACGCATCGGCATCCCGCACCATGTAATTGATCTTTCCCAACATTATAAACGTATCGTACTGGATTATTTCCGCAGAGAATATATGAATGGCCGCACTCCTAATCCATG
>JAAYZI010000208.1 GCA_012514925.1 Deltaproteobacteria bacterium
AACTGATCTCTTCGCCTCAACCGTTAACCGAGCAGAATATATACCATGGACTGCTTTACCTAATGGTTAAGGTGGGTCCTCCCGTAACCTTGATTGCAGTGGTTGTAGCCACAGCGGCTTCTCTGGCGGTGATGCTTCAGACCAATTGGAACATTAAAGCCAAGAAGATCCATTTTAAGACCGAGTTTTTGAATCCGATTGGCGGCATCAAACGCATGTTCTCTCCGCAGAGTGCGGTCACTACTTTGAAGGCCCTCGTCAAGCTTGGTGTGTTTTTGCCGATCGGCTACTACGCCCTTAAGGCGTACGCCCCACAGATGGTGACGCTGATATTTTTAAGCGTTGAAGACGTGCTTAGTTTTACCGGCATGGCTATGTGGGAGATCTTCTGGAAAATTGTGTACGTCATGATTGCGCTTGCGATTTTTGACTACTTCTGGAGCAAGTTCATGTGGAATCGCAGCAACCGCATGACTAAGGATGAGGTAAAAGATGATCGTAAGGCGGTTGAAGGCGATGAGAGCACTAAGCGCCGTATTATGCACAAGGGGTTATCGCGTATCCGACAACGTATTTTACAGAGCGTGCCCCAGGCCGATGTGGTAGTTACCAATCCGACTCACTATGCTGTAGCGCTTAAGTATGATCGCAGTCGCATGCAGGCTCCGACTGTGGTGGCCAAGGGGCGCGGATTCTTAGCCTTGCGGATCAGGCAGATTGCGCGCGAATCGGGTGTACCGGTACTGGAGCGAAAAAGCTTGGCGCGCGCTCTTTATACTTCAGTCGAGCTTGGAGCCGAGATTCCCTATGAACTTTTCCGCGCAGTGGCAGAGGTGCTGGCATATGTCTTCAAGCTGAGAAACCGTCAGGCCTTTGGATCGAATTCGGCGAGATAGGAGTAAGAGATGGCGTTATCATTGCCCAGTAAGAGCAACATTCCAAGTATTTCGATACCGGTTGCGCTGGTAGCCACAATTTCTATTTTAATGCTTCCGATCTCTCCTGAAATTCTAGATATCGGGCTGGCGTTGAATTTTACGATTTCACTGATAATTCTATTTGTTTCCCTCTTCATCGCTAAATTAAACGATTTCACCTCGTTTCCTGCGGTGTTGCTAATGACTACGCTCTACCGTTTAGCATTGAACGTAGCCGCCACTAGGTTGATTCTGTTGCATGGAAATGAGGGTCTCGACGCTGCCGGTTCAGTCATTCGAGCATTTGGTGAGTTTGTGGTGGGCGGAAACTATGTGGTCGGTTGCGTCATATTTATCACGATCAATATCGTGAATTTAAAGGTTATTACCAAAGGCGCTACCCGTATCGCCGAAGTCGCGGCTCGTTTCACTTTGGACGCTATGCCCGGCAAGCAAATGGCGATTGACTCTGATTTGAACACCGGGCTGATCGGTGAAGATGAAGCGCGCCGCCGTCGCAAGGAGCTTTCTCAGGAGGCTGAATTCTACGGCTCCATGGATGGTGCTGCAAAATTCGTATCGGGAGATGCCGTGGCAGGGCTTTTCATCACAGGCATCAACATCGTGGGCGGCTTGTTTATGGGGATTGTCCTTCAGGGGATGGATTGGCGTATAGCTGCGCAAACTTACACCTTGCTCACAATTGGAGATGGATTGGTGAGTCAAATTCCATCAATTGTGATCTCTACCTCTGCCGGGTTGATCGTAGCGCGCGCTGCTTCTTCAGGCGCAGATATGGGGACTGAGGTATTCTCGCAGTTGTTTGATTCTGAAAAGCCGCTCTTAATCGCCTCGGCGGCTTGTCTGGGATTGGCGATTGTCCCTGGTTTGCCGACGATTCCTTTTCTGGTGCTTGCTGCTGCGTCGGGAGGAATTGGTTTTTCACGGCAAAAAACAAAGAAGCGTGAGGCAGAGCAGATAAAGTTAAAGGAGTTGAAGAGTGGCCCGGCTGATTCTAAGGCCGTCAAACCTGGCAGCACCGAAGAAGTAACAGGGTTGCTTGGAGTTGATACCCTCGAGCTTGAGGTCGGCTATGAGTTGGTAGCGCTGGTAGAAGCTGGAGATCTGGTGGAGCGCATTCGATCACTGCGGCGGCAATTCGCGCTGGATTACGGCTTTATCGTGCCGGCCATCCACATCCGCGACAATGTACGTTTGCGACCCTCTGAGTACCACTTTGTGTTGAAGGGTTCCACTATTGGAAGCGGCGAATTAAAGGGACATCATTTGCTTGCGATGGACCCTGGGAATGTTACGGCACCGATAGACGGTATTGCTACCAAGGAGCCGGCGTTTGGCTTGGATGCTCTGTGGATTAGGGAGTCCGAGAAAGAGCGCGCCCAGTTCGCCGGATATACGGTGGTGGACCTGGCCACGGTCATTACCACGCATATCACCGAGTTGGTGCGTAGCAATATGGCGGAGCTTATCGGTCGATCCGAGGTGCAACATTTAGTTGATCATCTTGCTAAGGAGCATCCCAAAGTGGTGGAGGAGCTGATTCCAAACCTACTCACTTTGGGTCAAGTGCAGCAGGTTCTGGCTAACTTGCTAAGAGAGCAGGTGAGTATTCGCGATTTGCGTACCATCTTTGAAACTCTGGCGGATTGGGCTGGTACTGTGAAGAGTCCGGAGCGCTTGGCTGAGTTTGTGCGCCGCAAGCTCTCGCGTTTGATTACCGCCAAGTTTACGGGAGACGAGGGAGTTTTGCCGTTAGTCAGCCTTAATCCCGCTTTGGAGCGAATGCTGGGCGAAGCTTTGCAACAAACGGATGAAGGCAGTTTCTTGGGGTTAGAACCCGGGCTAGCCCAGCAGTTGATCAACAAGCTGAACCGGTTGGCGGATAAGTTTGTTGAACGGGGTCAAACACCGGTGCTTTTAGCTCCCACGCACCTGCGGGCAGCGTTGTTTCACTTTGTAGCTAAGTTCGTGCCTGGTTATGCGGTGATGAGTCATCAGGAGATCGCGCCGAACACCAAGGTACAAAGTTTGGGAGTAGTAGCGATTGAGGATAACCGTACTGCTGCGATTGCCGCCAATTCGGGGAGTTAAAAGTAGGGTGGGGTTGCGGTTTTAGTATGGGAGAAAAAATGGGGGGGAAGGAATATCCCTCTTTTCCCCTGTAGTTTAAGGCCTATAGAGAAATATGAGCCATGAGGGTTCTTAGGCGAATCATATACATGAGGTACTGTACATGCAGAAAGGCGGTTCTGAATTTAGTAAAAATCGGGAGTCTAAAGGGGCTATACGCGTGCCGGGCGGCGCTATGAAGGCTGTTACGCGTGTAGTCAGCTTCACCAGCGGCAAGGGCGGGGTAGGGAAGACCAACACTGTGGTCAATACCGCTATCGCCTTGGCGCGCATGGGTAGGAGTG
>JAAYZI010000209.1 GCA_012514925.1 Deltaproteobacteria bacterium
CTCTTTCAGTTGATTCAGGGTCCGTGGTTGCACCGCAGGAGGGTGTTCCTGCGATTACTAAGTATGAGCTTACTCTGCTAGCCCAAGGGCGTCACGTAGAGTTGCTGGCTTGCCGCCTCTTTGCCTCCTCTGACCGTAATGACATTGTTACCCAGGTTATGGAGAGCATGGCTGATTCGGATTCCAGTCTGTCTGCGCAGCTAAAGCGCCTCACTCCTCAAGAGGTCTCTAAGTTTTTAGAGTGCCTTGAACAGATCCTGAAGCTAAGTGCGAATAGAAATGAGCAGCCGAAATCTGTCAATGATCTGCTTGGGAAGGATCTTTACCACCGCCTCCTTACTCAGAAGGAAGGAGAAGCCAACTTTGCCGCCTATCAACTCTTTGACACGTTGCGTGAAGTTCCACCTAACATTAATGTTGCAATTCAACTCCTTTCAAGTCCGCGCCGCGCTGAGATGCTGAAAGCTTATCAGGGCTTGACCGGCTCGGAATTCAAAACAGACTTGGAGAAGTTTGGTGCTTTTAGTGCTGGCCCAAACCTGTTAGTGCGAAACATATTGCTGGCGCTGTCGGAAGGGAAAGAAGTCTTGGCGCGTCAGCAGCAGCTGCAGTTCTTGCTTGGATTAGAGGGCGGCGAGTGTAATATCTTTGCTCTAACCGAGTTTCTGCAGGCTCTGCCGCAACAGGAGCGAAGCGGCGCGGTTACTGCGGCTTACGCTTATGCCGCCAAAAAGATAGGTACCGATCCCGCACAAGGACGGGACGCTCTGGCGCAAATTGTCAAGGACAACTCTTCAGAGGGAAATGATTGGAGCGAAGCGGTGCTGGCGCTTTTGGATGCAGATTCCAGCGCGGCCATACCACAGATCGCGGCTAAGATAGATCGTAAAGCCTATAACCAAGAGAGGCTTCCATCCCTACTGGATCTAATAAGACAGATTGAAGACAACCCCAATCTGCGAGGAGAAGAGTTGCTTCTAATCCTAACGGGTTGGAATTTAGATCAGGGCTTTTTTGAGGAACTCACAGCAGCCTATAAGAATGGCGGCGGCGACCTGCCAAAGCTGCTAAGCGAGCGCTTGGATTCTCCGCAGCAGATCGAGATGCTTAATCTCTTGGTCGGAGGTCGGCGAAATGAGGCCGTGGCAAGGCGCATGGAGAGCCTAGTTAAAAGTGATGAGAAGCGGCGCCTGGATTATGTGCGCGCCTATCTCGGGCAACTCTCGCCTCAGGACGCGAGCGCTGTGAGTGGATTTCTTACTTCTCCCGAAGAGTTTCACGGCACTCTTAAGAAAATCGGGCTGACGGAAGCTTCGAAGCGGTTGACGACTTATAGCGCTGGGCATGCGCCTGAGCTGATGGCTTATAATCTGTATGACAGGCTACAGGTGGAGCCTCCTGATTATAAGGCCTTGATGTATCTTCTGCATGATTTGGATCCAGTCACCCTGCAAGCCCTCAGGGGAGCTTATAAAAAACTTTTTGGCAGTGAGTTGGTTGATGCTTTTTGCGGAGCACCGGACGAAAAGGCTGTGGTGCTGGCACTGCTTAATAATCAGTTAAATATTGCGCGCAAGTTGATGGTCCGTCAGGCGCTAGGCCTTGCGGGAGGGCGCGCGGATATCACCGCATTAAACCAGGTGCTGCGCGCCTGCACTCCGTCCGAGCGCCAGGCCCTGCTTAATGACGCCATCACCTTTGTCGAGTCGCAGATGACTCAAAAAGACAAGGAAGATTTCGAAGCATTTCGTCATGCCGAAGCCAAACGAAAGCTTGCTTCGAGTGGATCTTCTCAGGCTCAGACCCAGTTGACTTCTTTTAATCGTAGCGAATTTGGTATTCAGCACACGGGCTCCACCGCCTTTCCTACCCAAATGCTACAACAACAAGTGCCAGAGCAGTTTATCGAGCTCTTTAAGAATCAGGTAAGCCCGTTGGAGTGGGCTGTTCGCAGGGGCGCAAGGGATGCGGATTACGCTGCAGCCTGCCTTAACCTGTTTCATCAGAACATAAATGAGGAGGCACTCCAGGAGTTTGAGGAGGTCACTGACCAGGCTGATATGATTTATCAGTCTGTGGCCGCCAGTCTTGGTGCTACAGAGTTCTCAGGGGAAGCTTGCCTAGCGGCGCTTTTCCTGACAGGCGCTGGGCCTGAGGCCTACTCCTTAGTTAATCGCCGCTTTGAGTCAGGAGGAATTGATGTTTGGGGCGAATTGAAGAACAGAGGGGTTGATCCCCAAGCCCTTAACCTTCTTAGAGAGGGCAATCGGCTGGATTTTTTGCAGAACCGCATTCAGTCCCTTGCTAATTCCACGGATTCTAAGGGCGCTAGATCTATCCTTAAACTCTATCTGGCTTCTTGCACACCTGACGAGCTGGCGCGGCTTGAAAAACTTATGGGCAAGGATCAGGTGCATACCCTACTCCGGCAGCTTGGTGAACGCGCCGGCGGAAGCGAGCAGAGCGGGCGTGACCTAAGCGATTGGTTCCAAGCTCTCTGCGAGAATAACCGCCCCGTACAAGATGCAATCGCACTGGCTGAACAGCTTGAGGTCTCCGTTAAAGCGGCGGAACAAAGAGGAGAGAATTTGATCCTACTCCTTCGTAACTTTGGTGAAGATCGTCTGGTTCAGGCCTTGGCGCAGTTTGAAGCGCGTAACGGTATGTCCTTTCAAGATTACTGCGCTCAAGAGGTCAAAGGAGTGCCGCGTCTGGCTGCTTGTGAGAGAGAGCTTGTTTTTGCGCTGCTAGGCGGCGAGCGCGTTCAGGTCGCTACCGCCCAAGCTCTGCACGCGCTTGGTTTAAGTGAGGGATCTTCTGCCCAGAACCTGCCTCAAAATCATATGACCGAGCTTAACGAGGCTTTACTGATGCTCTCGCCTGAGGAGCAAAAGGAGCTCAGGGCGGAGATTCTGCGGCGGGCGCAAGCGAAGTTGGAGGACGAAGCTAGCGCTTTAGCACTGCTTTTACGCTCTAAGGTTGGAGGCAAGGCCGATTTTGAACATGCTGATCGTATGCTTGAGTTGGTGCTGCACGGCCCTAAGAGAAGGGAGCAAATTGCAAGCTATGTTGCCGCGCGCGAGCACTTTATGGAAAGGAGGTCTTCCTTTCTGAAAGCGGCCTCCAGCGAGGATAAAGTCGCGACTAGTTTTAAGGACGTGGGTTACGCCAACTGGCGGGCGATTCAAAGCGGCATCAAAGGTCAGGAACAAAATCGGGATGCCAATCTGCAGGAGCTAAGATCAATGCGCTTGCGAAAAAGCTCATACGCGTTCTTTCCAGGTTATTTGATCTATGACGCTTATAATCCAAACGGTCAATTTTGGCGTATTGTCACCCGGCAGGGCCGCGCCCACGCGGATGAAGCGCGCGCAGAAGATAAGCGCGTCCAACAATTGGAGCTCCATAAGGAGAAATTAAAGAAGGCTTGGCAGGATGCGGAGAAGAATGACCGAGCCGCGTTTGCCAAGGAGCAGGAGGCGCTGGCAGCGGTGTGGAAAGGAGATGTGACCGGCTTTAAGCAAGCGGTCGCGGGAGCCGATGAGTGTTTTCAACAGGCGCTGGATATCGCGGCTTCGGAAGAGGCTAGCGCTTATCCTAACGACAGTGAGATGCGCGAGGCTTACAGCGTGGCTTTGAGGCATTGGGGCGACAGTGTCCGGTACGCTGATTATATCGAAAAGGGGCTGAGCTACACCAGAAACACGGTCGCCTTCACAGGTGGTTTTCTGATTGTGTCTGGTGCAGTAGTGGGTACCGGCGGGGCGGCAACGCCCTTTGTGGCGGGTCTGTTAACTACCGGGGCACTGCTGCCTGGTATCGGCGTCGAAGCTCTGGTTGATTCTTACGGTGTTAATCAACTTTCAGCGGTTGATTCTTTAAAGAAAGCGGGTCGGAATACGTTTGATGCTGGGCTTTGGGCTTGGAGCGGGGGATCGATCGGAGGTGTGTTCGGCGCGACTCGCGCTGCATCCAGGACTTTTTCAACTCAGACCGGCCGGGCGGGGGTAGGAAGTATGCTCACTGATGCGTCCGGGTGTAGTTCATCCAGGACTGTCGTAAATTATGCTGGCCAGGTGGGATCAGGAGGTTTGCGTGCTGGTGCGCCCAGAACGTTGATTGTCGAAGAGATGGTGGGGTTGCATAACGGAGGCGAGGCTGTAACTAAAACTGTATTTCCGTACTTGTCCAGGCGAAAAGCTATTAATTATCTTACTAAAGAGGCTGTCGACTGCGGCAGCGAATTGGTTTTAAAGAATCGCTGGACTTCTCTTCTTTTTAATCGGCCATTGCAAATGACAATGCAGGCACCGGTTGGTCCTAATGGTATGTCGATCAATTACGGGATACGAGCAGTCTATCAGGGAGCGTCAAATTTCTGGATGTGGAAGCCGGTGTTGGAAAGTAGTGTGGCTCAGGTGTTTAATCATCAGTTTAAGCCTTCCGAGGAAAAGCCTAAGTCTCAGGATAACGAAAAGGCAGTTACAAGTCCAAGTGATGCACAGCCTTTTGCATTAACCAAAAAAGATCATAAGCCACAAGTAGCATCCCTTGAAAAAGCATCAGACATAAAAGAGAAACGTGTTTCGAGTCAAAGCGACGCAAAACCTTCCGCGCTAGCTAAAGAGAACGAACAGTCACACGTAGCATCCCTTGAAAAAGCATCAGACATAGAAGAGAAACGTGCCTCAAGTCAAAGCGACGCACAGCCGTCTGCATTAGCTAAAAAGAATCAGCAGTCACATATAGCGTCCCTTGAAAAAGCGTCAGACGTGGAAGATAAACGTGCCTCGAATCAAAGCGACGCACAACCCTCCGCATTAGCTAAAGAGGACCAACAGTCACACGTAGCATCCCTTGAAAAAGCGTCAGACGTACTGGGTGATCGTGCTCTAAGTCAAAGCGACGCACAACCCTCCGCATTAGCTAAAGAGAGCCAACAGTCGTATGTGGCATCTCTTGAGAAAGCATTAGATATAGGAGATGATCGCGCCTCGAATCAAAACGACGCACAACCTTCCGCATTAGCTAAAGAGGACCAGCAGTCGCATGTGGTGTCCCTTGAGAAAGCATTAGATATAGGAGATGATCGCGCCTCGAATCAAAGCGACGCACAGCCGTCTGCGCTAACTAAAGAAGACCAGCAGTCACACGTAGCATCCCTTGAAAAAGCATC
>JAAYZI010000210.1 GCA_012514925.1 Deltaproteobacteria bacterium
AAGAGGGGAGATTTTGACAAATCTGCCTATTGATGGCGCTTTCCTTCGTCGTTTTCCCCCGGATTCCCACCGCGCGTCGCGCTTTGTTACACCTATGTCGCACTTTGTTTTTGGCGATGACTTTCATCCTGAAAAGCATCCAACGCGTAGGGATTTTATAAATTTTTACGGACCAAAAGGGGCCATCCCTTCCTATGGATTTTGGCAGATCTTGGATGAGGGCAGTCCCCCGCCAGTAAGTGCCTTCAAAGACAAGTTTGTCATTGTGGGAAGGCGGCTTACTGCGCCAACAGATAATGTGTTAACTGAAACCTTTCTAACCCCATTTAACTCAAACACTTTTGGCATGGAGATTCATGCGACAATTGTTGGAAACCTAATCGAACAAAATTGGATTCGGCGATTCTCTCCCTCAACTGAACGGTTTTTCTTATTCATGTTGGCCGGTATTTTGACTTACGCTCTTCTTTCACTGAGACCCTTTTGGACGGGGGCCAGCTTTCTCATAGCCGTAATAGCGGGGTGGTTGGTTTTTTCATTCTCCATGTTCCTAGCGGGCTACTTCGTTCCAGGTGCTTTGGTAGTAGTGCAGATGCTTTTTGTTTTTTTGTTCTCAACCATGCGCTATTACAAATGGGCGCAAAATATGCAAAAACTCTTGGGAATTAAGGTCGACGTTTAGCGGCTAACGCAAAAAATCCCTAAGCCAGCTTTTCTTTGGACTCCTGCTCAAATATCCGCAAAAACCTTTTCCAATTACGCACGGCACAGAGCAAGAATCGCTTAGCCTATCAAACAAAAACTTCCCGGCATCAGCCATAGATTGAAAACGATCCTTAGGATTTTTTTCAGCGCACGTTTCTACAAAGTCCTGAAACCAATGCGGCACCTCAGCGTTCCTCTTCTTAAGAGGAACCATTTTGGTTACAATTTTGCTCATCTGAAGACCCTCCACCCTTTCATGCACAAAAGGCGGCTCGCCGCAGGCAAGTTCATACGCAAGCATCCCCAGGGCGTAAATATCGTTTCTTGGGTCAGGGGCCTGTCCGCTAAACTGTTCCGGAGGCATATAAATAGGAGTTCCGACCATATCCTCCGCCGCCGTCAATCGAAGATCTGAGGTCGTAAGAAACGCTACTCCAAAATCCATAAGTTTTACACTCTGGTCCGGACAAATAAAAACATTGGCCGGTTTTAAGTCGCGATGCACTACGTTTTTTTGATGGGCAAAGTGAAGCGCGGCCACGATCTGATAAAGGATCTTCAATTGGTCTTCTAAGCTAAGTTTCTCATCCCGATCTATTATCTCCTCCAAAGTCTCACCCTCAACTAACTCCATGCTTATATAATGAGAGCCATCCCCAACTTCACCGAAATCATACGCTTGGACTATATTTGGATGAGCAAGTTTTTTTGTAAGCAAAAACTCGTTCTTAAAGCGGGCAAGTAAGGCCGGGTCTTTTGCGGATTGATGTAAAAGAATTTTTAGCGCAACCACCTCGTCGGCGATTGCGCGATCAATGACTTTCAAAACAATCGCCATGCCGCCTTGACCGATCTGATCTATCACTTCATACCGGCTCGCAACCATTGAGCCGATAGGAAAGAATCTATGTTTTGTTGTCTCCTCCATAAAATTCCACCATCTCTCTTATAAGGAATTCTTAAGGTTAGAAATTATAAGGTAAGATGCAAAGCCGAGCTTGTTCGATTGCTGTAACTGTTCACGGGGGGGGACTTTCGTGATATTGACCTTAATGCTTGTAGTCTATCACCTTCCAGGTATTAAGAAGGGTGCTTTTGAATGATATCCGCTCACATGGATATTAAATTAGGTGATTACAATCTGTTACCAATGTGGTTATCATGGAAAAAAAGTAGTCACCCCCTGGTCGGGGGCGGCTGATTTTGTGTAATTAATTCCATACGTGACGGTTACTGGACCTAATTATACGGGGGATAATGAAAATGGTTTCTCACAAAGCCGACGTTTTGCGCCTATTCGTAAGTAACTTATTTTTACTGCTTAGCAGCGCTTCGCTTTGGGCAGAACCTATCATTATCGATCAGAATTGGTTATCGCAAAGGAGCTCTCCTTATTACCTTAAAGGAGAGGGCACTCACTATCGGTTGGCAACCGATGTAAGCACGCCAGGGACTGCCTTTGTGGTCTACAACAAGAACATCAAGTTTGACTTAAATGGTAAAACTATAACTTATGATAACGCCGCGCCGGTGCAAGTGCCAAACGGTAGCTTTGAAGAAGCTTCTACGTCAGGCGCATTGCACTGGGATTTTAGCGCTGCGCCGGAAGCAAAGAGAGCGGCGGGCACATTTGTTAAACCCGTTAGTGTGTACGATGGTAATTATGCTTTGCGTTTTGATTGCCCCGTAAACGACCAGTCCATAGTATCAGCTAATTCCGTCCGGCTTGAGCCAAATACGACCTATGTGCTTTCAGCTATGTTTTACAATAAGAATTATACGTCCGGAATGAACGGTGCCGACGTGGAGCTGTACGTCAGGTTAGTTGGTCGTGATGTTGAGACAGTCAAGCGAGGGATTAGTTGGCGGGGATTCGAATACCACGCCGCTTCTTTTAAGACCGGTGCAGAACCTGAAGCTTACCGGATTGAAGTCGGCATTCGCGGTGCAGGAGCTTCACAGGGCGGCGTTTTTATCGATGACGTGCGCATCCGTCGCTACCGTAGCTATGGCATTGTGGTTGGACCACGCGCTTGGCAGGCAAACACTTACCCGGACTTGCCTGAGTTTTGCGACGGCGCTAGCGGGGCTACAATTTTTAATGGCCAGGTGAGGCAGGGCATCGGCAATTCTGATCGCTCGCATGGGGTGAGCCTGTCGGCTCTAAATGATGATATCGACCTTTCGGGCTTGACGGTTCAGGTGGCTGGTCCCAACGGCCGAGTGGTTCAGGTTGAGGAGGACTGTGACGGCATTAAAATTCATGACAACACATTTTTTAGTGATGTAACCACCATTACCTCCCGCGACGGTATGGATGGCGTTACTTTGAGCTTCGCTAACCGTACCGAAGGCACGGCGATCTATCGTAATCGCTTTATCGGCAGCGCTCAAGGTGGCATCGGAGTTAGCGGCAAGGTTCCAGGAGATGTTGAAACATATGAAAACACCTTGGCGCTTCGCTCGCGATACACCAACGGCTTTGCTATCTTCGGAGCCAACGCCCTTATTCACGATAACGTCGTGCGCTGTGATACGGGGGATTTTGGATGTAGGGGGCTGTTTGGTAACACCGGGAGCAAGGTTTATCGTAACCGTGTCTTTACTAGGGAGCTTCCTCGCAATCAGGAGTATAACGGCTGCATGTTAGGGGGTTCTTATGGAATCCAGGTTGAAAACTCGGTTGGAGTGGAGGTGTATGAAAACCACTTCACTGTATACGCGGATGATTGCGAGGCTGCCGCATGCCGCGTCAATCCTACAGCTGAAGGGGGCGGAGGTAAGGGGATTTTAGTGCGTAACAACATCTGCACCGCAATTAAGAGGGGCGCGGGTGTTGCAGCTGCGTTCAAAACTGACGATATACACGATGCAGATAGCACCCTAATTTTTAGGGACAACCGCTTAGAAACTAACTCTCGTTGGCTACAAGGGGGGCTTTTAGATGATTTGGTTCAAAGTGGTAATTTTTTCACTTTAGCGCCTGACATCTCTGCGCCGTTTCGTCCATTGATAGTATCAAGCACTCCCTTGCAAGGAATCCGTTACTTGGACAACCACTACGCCACGCCAGAAGACCACGCGGCTTTCACTCAAGCTGTTTTGCAAAGTGGTTCTGGAAGGGTGGATCAAAATTCGTGGTACCTGCATAGCTTTACACTTTCGGTCAGCGTGCAACGAGGGGCCTCGCCTCTATCTGGGGTAGCTGTTAGCGTGAAGAATGCCGACCAGCAAGAGGTTTTTAGCGCTACGAGTGATGCGTCTGGGAAAGTACAGACAGTGTTGGATGAGTACCGCATGCAAGGCCAGCAAAAAACCGCTTATGGTCCCTACACTGTTACGGCTGTGTCGGCAGGTTTAGGGTCCAGGAGCGCGCAGGTGGCTATGGATCGTCCTTGGAGCTTGAGGCTTAACTTCGGCGCTGACCAACCTCCCCAACCGGATGCAGGTGCCGACCAACGTATAAGGCTTTTTGAGCAAGCTTTTCTAGCGGGCACCTTTATGGATGAGTCCGAGGCGACCCGCATTTTATGGAGCAAGGTCAGCGGACCAGGTGAAGTGGTTTTTGCGGATGCTTCACGTCTTGAAACCAAAGCCAGCTTTGCGAGAGCAGGTAAATATGTTGTGAGCTTAGCCATCACCGACAAAGCTAATCAGACCAGTTCGGATACAGTTGAGGTGATTGTCGAGCCTGAGGATAAAATGGCCCCTGCGCCTCCGACTGCTTTAAGAGTTAAGTAGATGGTTTGAAGCGGTAGAAAGCTGGTAAACTTGGACTAGCCCTTATTTTGGGCTTTCAAGCGGTCCTGCTCTTGTTTCCGCTCCAACTCCCGTTTGGCCTTGATGTTCTCGACATCTTTTTTCAGGCCGGAGCGCATAGCATCTCGGAGGTTGTGCATCTGTTTGGTCTGTTCAGGCGAGGGTTTTGGAAAACGTACGCCGGGCTCAGCGCCGGGCGAGTTAAGCCCGTTAAATGCGCCCTTTAGCATGTCCTTGACCTGGCCACCGAAGGCTTCCCAGAGGTCCCTCTCCACAACATTGCCGTACCGGATGTCAAATTGCCCCCCTGCGCTGCCGCCACTGGTGGTGCCTGTTTCGCCGCGTGTCGATTGTTTGGCCAGTAGCTTCCAGGGGCGCAGGTTCTCAATTAGCTGAGCGACAGTGGTTAGCTGTGTTTGCAACTCCCTCTCATCGTCCGACTGCTCTTGGCGGGCTTTTTCAATTTCATTTAGCTTGACTTCTGCCGTCTCCTTGAAGCGCACCCATTCATCGCGCACCTCTACATCGGTCATTTCGCCTAGGGTTCGACCTAGGCGCTGCAGCTCGTCCTTCAGCATGGGCAAGGCCGTATCCAAGGCACCTTCCATTCTCCCCAAGCGCCGACCCTCTTCACGTCCTGCGGCGTAAGCTTGTTGTTTTGCCGTGGAAAGCCTAGCCGGATCCACGGGGGCGGTTGCTGGAAGCGGAGCGCGGGGGTCTGCTGCCTCGGCCTTAAGGGTGCTTGCGCTGACGGGCAGTGTTGTGGCGGCCAGCGCCACCCCGGTATAGACTTTAGAACGTAGGTGGTCAAAGAGTGAAGTTTTATGACCAAAACTGTGGTCGCTGAGGTTTAATGCGTTCTGGTCTTTTTCGGTGTTAGGGGCTGTGCTGCGTGCCGAATGCTTTTCAAGCATGTCTTTCTCCTCGGAAATTTTAGCGATATCACCATGATTTTACCGTGAAGGAAGGCGCTAAACAAGCAAAGCAGGGTAAAGACTACAAGTTTGGTATCCGTTTACGTAAGTATTACTTTCTCCAGAGAAAGTGAAATTTTACCGCCCAGGCTGAAGATAAAAATTGCGTATTTTTTTCATGATAATCGCACTGGTAACACAGTGTAATCACCTAATTTAATATTCATGTGAACGGATGCCGGGGTTTGAAACTACGTTAAAAATGTAGCATGATCTTGGCCTTGTAGCTAACCTGATTAAATATCCGGGTTTAGACTCTTTGTTTAAAAGCAACCCCAATATGACACGCAGAATACTTGTTACCAGCGCATTGCCGTACGCCAATGGACCTATTCATCTCGGTCATCTGGTGGAGTACATACAGACTGATATATGGGTGCGTTTTCAAAAGATGCGCGGGCACGAATGTTGGTACGTTTGCGCCGATGATACCCACGGTACACCTATTATGCTGCGCGCTGATAAGGAGAAGATCTCCCCGGAGGCTCTAATTGAGCGCATGCAGCGTGAGCATGAACGCGATTTCGCCGGCTTTCATATCGGTTTTGACAACTACCACACAACCCATTCCCAAGAGACGCGGGACCTAGCCGAGACCATCTTTAGGCGTCTAAAGGAGCGCGGTTTGATTGAGACCCGCATGATTGAGCAGTTTTTTGATCCGCTTAAAGATATGTTTCTGCCGGATCGCTTCATTAGAGGGGAATGTCCGCATTGCCACGCCAAGGACCAGTACGGTGATTCTTGCGAGGCTTGCGGCGCCAGCTACGGGCCGACCGAGCTGATTAACCCATATTCGGCCGTGTCTGGCGCGGCACCCATCCGCAAGGAGTCACTGCATTATTTCTTTAAGCTCAGCCGCTGCGTTGATTTTCTAAAGGAGTGGACTCATTCCGGCCGGCTGCAGAACGAGGCCGTCCATAAAATGGAGGAATGGCTGGGGGGTGGCTTATCTGATTGGGACATTTCTCGTGACGCTCCTTATTTCGGTTTCGAGATCCCTGACGCCCCCGGCAAGTACTTCTACGTTTGGATGGATGCGCCTATCGGTTACATGGGAAGCTTTGCGAATTTTTGCAAGCGCAGCGGCTCTGCGCAGCCGCGTTTTGAGGATTTTTGGGAGCAGGGTGCCGAGACGGAGCTGTATCACTTTATCGGCAAGGACATCCTTTACTTCCACGCCCTTTTTTGGCCGGCCCTTCTGGAGCACTCCGGCTTTCGTACCCCAAGCCGGATTTTTGTGCACGGCTTCCTGACAGTTGACGGCGAAAAGATGTCCAAATCACGGGGCACTTTTATTACAGCCGAAAGTTACTTGCGGCAGGGCTTAAATCCGGAGTGGTTGCGTTATTATTACG
>JAAYZI010000211.1 GCA_012514925.1 Deltaproteobacteria bacterium
CGCTTGGATCTAAAAGCCCTTGCCCTTCTACACCGTTTTTATAAAACGCTTATCTCCCCCTGCTTCGGCAACACCTGTCGGTTTGTACCAAACTGCTCCGATTACGCCCTGGCCGCTGAGGTAAAGAGGCAGATTATGGGTGCCTTACGCCATGGAGGGTACTTAAACTCATGAAGCGCTTGGATCTAAAAGCCCTTGCCCTTCTACACCGTTTTTATAAAACGCTTATCTCCCCCTGCTTCGGCAACACCTGTCGGTTTGTACCAAACTGCTCCGATTACGCCCTGGCCGCTATAGAAAAGCACGGCTGGCTGCGCGGCACTTGGCTTGCCATGCGGCGCATAATCAGGTGTAATCCGTGGTTTGAAGGCGGGCACGACCCTGTGCCGTAGCAAGACATAAGATAAGATTAGCGAAAGCAAATGGAAGATAGAAGAACAGCACTAGCCATTTTGTTGGCGATCATTGTAATCATGGTCTATAGCGAAGTCGTCATGGCCCCCTACAACCGGCCGATTTTGCGACAGACCGAACAGACCGAGTCCCCGTCACAAGCTCCCGCTAGTGGAGTGGCTAACCAGCAAACACCTGCTTCTCAAACCATTCATGTACCGCCTGCCTCGGTCTCTACGACCCCGACGCGAGAACAGTACCTAGTGTCACCTTCAATCACGCTCGAATCCGATGAGCTCTCAGTAAAGGTAAGTTTGTTAGGGGGGCGCATCACCAGCTTCGCGCTCAAACCCTACAAGGTCACCTTAGGCCAAGAGCAGCCGATTGATCTGGTGGACCCACTAAGTAAAACTTTTCCACTAGGAGTATATAGCGGCGGGGTAGACGATGCTGCCGTAGAATATAAGCTAACCGGCGTAACCACCGGCATACTCCCGGATAGTAATACCTATATCATCCCGTCCGACACCCCGCTTTCCCTGAACTTGACTGGGACGTTGCCTAACGGGATCGAAATCAAGAAAACCCTGCGTTTTTCCAATCAGAGCTTCTTCTTTGATGTTGAATTGGAACTCAGCGCACCCCCTCCTGATGGCTCCAGAGTTTGGATCGAGTGGGTCTCGTTTCTGTCGCAAGCCAAGGCCACCTCGGAGCGTTGGAACCTCTCTGCGTTTGTGTTGTTAAACCAAGATAACAGCGTCACTCGCATCGACAGCAGCAAAGCCCCTTTAAGCCCTACTGAATCTGCCGACCGCTGGATCTCCTTCGGTGATAATTACTTTTTTACGGCTATAATTCCAGCGATTAGCGGCCCAAACACTTCTTTTTGGAAAGACGACGATTCCTTTATTTTCCGCGCTGTCGGCGCCAAACAGGAGGGCAAATTTAAATTTTACGCCGGACCTAAAAGCCCAGAGTTTTTCGGAGACGGTAGCTTCGAACTTAAACGCAGCATCGACTTAGGCTGGTTCGCCTTTATCGGCCAACCAATCCTGATTGGGATCGAGCTGCTGCACTCACTGCTCGGCAACTACGGACTTGCTATTATCTTGTTAACTCTAATTCTGAAAGCAGTCCTCTTACCGCTTACTAAGAGCAGCTTTAAATCGATGAAGGCTATGCAGGATTTGCAGCCCGAGATTAAAGCCATGCGCGAGCGCATTAAAGACCCAAATGAGCTAAACCAGGCCACCATGGAGCTTTTTAAGCGGCACGGGGTTAACCCCATGGGCGGCTGTTTACCAGTCTTCTTACAGCTTCCCATCTTCTTGGGGATGTACAACGCGCTGCGCACCTCCTTCCACTTACGCCATGCTAATTTCGCCCTTTGGATTAACGACCTGGCGGCGCCCGAACGACTACATATACTAGGAGTGCCCGTACCTGTGATGATCTTGATTATGGGTGCCACCATGCTTATTCAGCAAATCACCACGCCCACTTCTGCTCCGCCGGAGCAACGGCGCATGATGTTGCTAATGCCCCTCTTTTTTACAGGTATGTTTATTATCTGGCCGTTCCCCTCGGGATTAGTGCTGTACTGGCTGGTTAACAACCTTATTTCGATTGTCCAACAGGTAACCCTTAGAAGCGAACGCCACATTACGCCCTTGCAGGCCACCGCCCTGGGGAGTGCGGCTATTTTTGGGTTCGGTTTCGTTCTGACCCTTTTATAACCTAAACCGGGCGATGAAATGACCACTACAATCGCCGCCCTGGCCACCGCCGCAGCGCCCGCCGGCGTGGCGATTGTGCGAGTGAGCGGTCCCGACACCTCTAATCTTTTAAAGTTGCATTTCCACAGTAGTGGCGATCCCACTAAAACCCCCCGCAAACTTCTACTCGGAGAAGTCTGGGACCATAGCACCGGACAAGCATTGGACCAGGCA
>JAAYZI010000212.1 GCA_012514925.1 Deltaproteobacteria bacterium
CTTTAGCGGCTATATCTTCTGTTGGGGCTATGCAAAACAATCGTTTAGCAGCGCTTGGTATGGCCGAGGCGGATAAGAATCGTCTTGGTATGACTTTGGAGTTTGTTTCAAATGTGCGCGCGCAAGATCGGGATTTGGGTGAGCCTATTACGGAGCCTGCCCAAGCGGAGAGGGTGATTGGTTCAGTAGCTAAGCAAGTGTTGGAGAATTCAGATTTGGCGCTAGCGGCTTCCGCCAACCAATCATTTAAGAACGTGGTCTCCCTTCTGATAAATGTGGATACCTCACCCGCAAAAACCTAACTCGCCAATATACCCAGGGAGCGTATCTGGTATCCGGTAACCGTTTACGTGAATATTACTTTCTCTGGAGAAAGTGAAATGTAAGTGAAATTAACTCCGCGTTACCGCCGAGAGGCTTAAAACAAAAATGATCAATCCTCCGCGTAAGCGGTTACGGTATCCGGTAACACCATGACGCTAAAAAATAGAAGGGCCTCACTTGTAAGTGAGGCCCAAGTGGAAAACAACCTTTAGAGGACCCACCTGGTCGAGGAAAGAATTCCTCGAAGTAGCCCCCTCAGCACTGCGGCTTGGGTGTATCCGTCGACGATAAACCCGTCGTCGATCATGTCGAGGATCCTGTCCACCGACACGGTCATATAGCCGCTAATCGCCTCCGAGACGTCGGGGCTGACCTTCTGCGGATCCACGACCATCTTTGTGTAGGCGATGAGTCGTGGCTTCTGCATTAGTACGCCCGTGTCCGGTTCGTACATTCCCAGGTCAACGACTTGGGTTTGGTCAGTCTCTTGTATCCCAGCTTCTTCGAGGCTTTCTCGGAAGCCGCACTGCATAAAAGTCTCGCCGGGCCGCCGCACTCCGCGGGGAATTTCGTACCGCCATCCGCGAGCGGCGTGGCGAAACGAACGCGTTAGTACGACACGTCCGTTGGACGTAACGCACAGTGCAGCCGTTCCCGAGTCAAGGCCGACGTTCCATCTTACGGACCGGTAAGTCCCGGCCGTCGGCGGCTTGCCGTTCTTGCCCGGGAAGAGCACCTCGTGCTCTACCTCGGTCCAAAACTTGTTCGAGACGATGTGGCGAATCCCAGTGATCTGGATTTCGCCTCTTTCGACATCGCCAAGATACAGATCTCCTCCTTCAAGCTCCCTGACAATTTGCACGACCGCTTCGTGCTGTCCAGGCGGCAACTCCTCCACCTGGTGGGCAAAAACATCTACTCCCTCTACTGAAAAACTTTTCATTTCCTCCTCCTTCAAATCGGCGTTAACGCCGCATCTGAAACGGGAACTGTAAAACCTCGGGCTCGAACCACCTACTTAGGTGGTTGCTTCCCATAAGACAGTAAAACGCTGTCTTATTTTACATGGATTTTAGCTGGCTAGTCAACATGCTGATGTTATTAAATTTTGTATTCGTTTATGTGAATATTACTTTCTCTGGAGAAAGTGAAGTTTTATCACCCACGATTCCGCGTTACCGTCAGCCATCAACAGAAAGGCTTTGCTAACCTGGGCTTTTATTAAACCTTGTCACATATACATATCTCGCACGTAGCATACTAGTTTAATTTGCCAATTCTTTGCGCGAGATATGCATATGCGACAAGGCCAATATTAGGTCGTACCAGATTGGATGACTTTATGTTTTATATGCGGCTGCCATATTTACTTTCTCTGGAGAAAGTGAATTTAACTCCGCGTTACCGCTTAGGCTGAAAGCAGAATTGCATAATCAATTTCGTACGTGAATGGTTACTTTTATTTTACTGAACCCCCGTTTCGCAACGCTTCACGGTTATTCCCGGTTCTTCGATATCTAGTTTTAGGACTCCCACTCCGTCGCTATTTCTGTACAAAACTTGGAGCAGATTTAGCGTTGAAGGGACTTTAACGGAGAAACTAAAAGGGGTTTCGGCTTTCGGTCCTAGGGACTCGAATACGACTGCGCCGTTTAAAAACACTACAACCTCGTCATCGACTGTTCCATTGAAGTGTAGAACACCCGCAGCGGGGGTCTTTAGGACACCCGAAAAAAGAAACGTCTCAGGAGAGTCCGACATCGATGAAATAGGCCAGTTTCGAGCCTCGGCCGGAGTCGTCATCTGAGCTTTATTAAGATCGACCCACGTCAGAAGACAAGGGGAGTCCAATCGCCTGCTAAACACACCAATTTCTCCGTCGGCGCACCCTACTTCTTTCGATAACGGCAACTCTACGGCAGCCGGAGGCGACCAAGCTGAGATCTGGTAAGAGTCGAAGTTCTCCAAATCCCAATCCATCCGCTGAAATGTGGCGTTGTTGAAGTAACGCTGCATGAAATTGGCATTAAGGTGACTCTTATACACAGAGATTCGGTAGGGCGGTACGAGTTGCGGGATTTGGTCTACGAATTGCTCCCGCGTGATTGAAGGAACGCAGCTGTAACGGCACGGATAGCTGCTTATGATTTGCAGCTTCGCGAGATCGGAGGGAGCTAGCCCAAGGAAAAGGCGTTCTGGCAATGCATGCGGATCAGTTGAATTTTCAGAATAGTCCTCATAACCGTAAAGCAGGTAATGCCGCTCAGGCTCAGCTTGTATCTGACGTTGTAGGTTTAAAGTATCCTTGATAAGTGAACGGTCGATTTTGAAGTCAGCCTGGGAATGTGTGAAAGGAAGGCTTACGAGCTGCTCTGGGCCACGATAAAACCCTACGATGGAAGCGAGGGAGTAAAGATGGCCAACAGCGAAAATCATTAAAGCCGCTACCCTCGTTTTCTTCCCCAAATCCCGCCACGTCCAGGCAGAAAACAGCGCTGAGATAAACAGAAACAACAAAGCCCGCCTGGGCCGGAGATAGAAATCACCATGCATTCCCCCCATCACCAGCAAACCGGCCTGCGACAGTAGGAGGAGCCTCCAAAACCACCTCTGCCTTTTCACGAAGAAAAGAGCGATAAAAGCAGTAGTGGTGAGGATAGGCAAATCGACATACCGCTCGATGAAAATCTTTGAAAAAACCTGAGAAATGCCTCCGAGTATGATTTCCGGGGTTAGCTGCACGCTGGATAGGGCGTGGGCAATATTCTGTTGTTGCAGGCTATGTATGTACCACAAGAAGGTAAGACCGGAAGCTAACCACACGATGCGGCGAAGAGCAGGTAGAGAACGGATGGAAATAGCAGCAATAATCGGAACGGTGAATACAGTTTTCCCTAGTTCGTAACAGTGAAGTGAAAGTTCAAATATCAATGCCCACACTAGTACATCCAAGATTAGAGTGGTTAGATGCCTGCGTTTTACCCAATCGGAAAGAACAAAGCTTATAGCAAATCCAAACGGCAAGGCGCAGGAAGCGTAGGGGTATGCGACCAACGAATAGGATATTAATGGAGGGCTAAGCAGAACGGCTCCAAAAAACACCGGCCGACTGCAGCGCAAGAAGCGGGTTGTAAGTAAGCAACCGCCCAAGGTCAAAGCAAAATTCCAGATGTGTCCCCACAATATCGATGGATAAAGGCGGTGAAGCAGCGCAGGACCCAGGGAGAATAAGATGCTGTTCGTGCCGTTCCAGCACACAATGCTGCGCGATGATTTAAAGTAGTGCAAAATCGCATGCGGGAGGCCAAGCTTATCAAGCCTCGCCACACCGTCTGCAAACCCTAAGAATTCCCAACCCGCGTAATCGGCACCTTGCAGGTAGAACAGTGAAACGGCCAGTAATGCGCTTAAACCATAGATGTAAAACCGTAGCATATAACTTGGTTGTAACCGTTCACGCATAGAATTGATTACACAGAATCTACAAACACCAAAGCCTAGGCAAGTATCCGTCCACATGAATATTACTTTCTCTGGAGGAAGTAATATTTTACCGCCCAGGCTGAAAACGAAATTGCATGATCAATTGCGTAATCAATTCTATGCATGAATGGTTACCGGACACAATTGGGGGATTACAATCTATCACCAGTGCGATTATCAAAGAAAAAAATCCTAAAGGGCCGAACTCTCCTGCCCCGAAACCGGGACAGGAGAGGCGGGTGAAGTTGGGGGCTCGGCGCCTCTATAGACGCCTGTTAGTATGCTAAACAGCTCTATTATTTCTTTTGAAAAATGTTTCTTTTGAAAATTGTTCCATCCAATCTTGATCAAAGTTTAGTTTATCCAAGTTGGAAGTGCTCGCTGATGAGGAGGCAGCTACTGCTGCTGCAAGTTGGGGGCTCCTTGCAGCAGCGTAAGCTACACAGTCAGAATCTGACAGTTTCGCTATGGGGGATCTAAGCTGGGATGATTGGTAGTCGAGTGAAAACTCAGAGCGGGAATATAACGGAGAAACCAAAGAAGAACCGGTCCGTACAGCATCCATACTTCTAACCTCATCCATGAGACCTTTACACCTTTCGGCTTCAGATGTGTTTATCGGCGCGCTAGAGCGAAACTTTAGCGAAAAATTAAGGCTAGTAACCCCCTGCAAATATGTGCTTTTTGTAACCGTTTACACGTGGAATTGATTATACAAGTTTGTTTTAAGCCTGGGCGGTAAAATATTACTTTCTCCAGAGAAAGTAATATTCATGCAAACGGTCACCGGATACA
>JAAYZI010000213.1 GCA_012514925.1 Deltaproteobacteria bacterium
ATATTTATGGTCCCCTGAGGGGTATCCGTTCACAAAATCTGCCGCCCCGATCAGGGGGTGACCATTTTTTTTCATGATAATCGCACTGGTAACAGATTGTAATCACCTAATTTATTATTCATGTGAACGGATACAAATTTTTAATTAAAGTCTACGCCCCATCCTGTCGACACTCTTACACAGAGCTGATAGCTCAAAACAACTGGCAGGTTATATGGTACAAGGCTCGTGGGCTGAAGCGGTTGCTGAGTCGGACATAAATAGCACCGCACAGATAGCACTAATCAAGGCAAGACGCACCGCGTTTATCGCGCGCTTTATTGTAATGCGTGAGTCAAAACGCAGCCGTTCGCATCGCTATATCGAGCAACTAGAGTGGAACGAACTGGCAAGCGCCGAAGAAGTGGCCCAAACAATCCGCCGCATCTTTAAAGATAATGGAGACAGCATGGAAGCGGTAGACCGGGATCTGAGAAGGTCCCTGGCTCATGCTGATCGATCACTTCAGCATTTTGTCGGGGAATATTGTACCCGCTCCACTAACAATTTCGTTGATGCACTGTACGATTACGAACGTTCAAATAAGCTACTCTTCGGAGGCGAACAAGACGAGCAACCCGGCTTAGGCGGATGGTGTAATCCCCGCGAATTGGAAATAGCTCGGAACAAGCGTAACGCTGTTTCAGGGCCGTAAAGTGAAACGCACGTCATCCACACCTTCCCAAAAGACGGCCTTAAGAGAAAAAGCCGTAGCTCTGCAATACCGAGATCTGGAGAGCCTTCCTTCTATCTGTGCTGCTGGTACCGGCGAGTGGGCACGTAAAATCATGGCTCTCGCCAAAGAACACGATATCAGGATCGAACAAAACCCTGAACTAACCGAGATGCTGGCAGGACTAAGAGTAGGAGATTCGGTTAACCCTCAAAGCTTCTCTTTGGTTGCCGAGCTGATCTGCTTTCTGTACCACGTAGACCAAGAGTGGCGTGCTCAACATTCCTTCTTGGATAAAGTTCTAGCACTGCCAAACGATGAGAAGCAGAATTAACTCAAAGGCTCAGCGAAACTATCTCAAAAGAGCGCGTAGATAAAGGGCGACAGGGAAGGGGAGGCGTAAGTCAGAATCAAAAGCAGCCCAAGCAAACTAAAAACCACAACCATCGGCACCAACCACCACAACTTTTTCTCGACCAACAGCTCAATTAGCTGCCTGAAGGTACCAGCTTTGCTCATGATTAAGCTGCTCTAACCTGCTGCGGTTCAAACTGATTATCTATAATTCGGTCAACCTCCTCGATCAGAGAACCGATGGTGTAAAGCCAAACGTACTGCCCAGCCTTTTTACCCGTAAGCACTTCAGCGATCTGCTGTTTGTCCTCAATCCGGTGCTTTATAAACAGCTGTCGTCCATCTGTAAGCAGCACCATATCTGTAGGGTTCTTATAGAGCTTAGGCAAACGCCGCCGCAAATAATCAATACCGCGCCGAAATCTGTTTACGGGCAACCCTTCGGCTTTCATGCGAAAAAGCCAACAGAGCAAAATCAGATCTGAATAAGAATATTTTTTCCGCCCACGATTAATCTGCTTGCCAGTAGCAGGCACTAAGTTAGTACGGGCATAATAATTCAGAAGCGCCAATCCGATCTTCTCATATCCGCCCGTAAGCGCGCGCAAAATCGCCTGGGTGTCCTTGGCAGTAAACTCTCGCTCAAGCAACAAAGCTCCCATCTCCCCCCGTCCTTTTTTTATCTCAGCCAGATAACCAACGATCAATCTCGTAAAATTTAATTGGCTTAAACGATTATGTCAACTAGATATTGCTGTGCCACCCCCTCACCCTGACCCTAAAGAAAGGGGAGCAGGTCTCATTTTCATGCTCTCCTACTTCATAAAAAGCCCCAGCATAACCGGAATATTCTCGCTGCCTTGAATGTCTATCTCCTTAATGTCCGGCACTGCATTTGGAAGCCGATCACTTAAAAAAAACTGTGCAGACCCGCCCCCGTCCAGATTCAGTGCATTCACGCATCCGATCTGAGGGTCTAAGAGCACTCCCTGTAACTGGCCGATCCCAATCCCGACTAGCCCCGAGGAGACATAGAAGAGTAAGCGAGACTTGGCGTCGATACAAACGCCCGAGCGACGAGAATAAGACGAGATGTTTTTAAGTCCTCTTACCGCGTTTCCCGCAGTTACAAGCCTGGGGCCAGCCTGTACGGCCTCTATCGCGGCCTCTGGCCGAAATTCGCGGCGTTGCACAATCCCCACCCCGGCACGCGTAAGTTGAAAGACGCCGGTCAACGTTTCCCCGCCACTATGAATACCTTGAAATAGGTTGCCTTGACTGACTATCAAGCCCAGGGCTCGTCCACGCTCATCGAAGAAGCTGGCATTGATACCAAGCCGCGCTTTGCTCTTCTGGCACAGCTGTTTGACAGAGCTACCGGAAGTGCCAAATGCTTCGGCGCGCACAACTCCAACACGGTAATTTTTTAAGTTAGTACGGACAAACAAAAGCTCGGGGGCAAAAAGGGTCTCAGGTTTGATCACCACCCGTTTAATTTCAAGATCGTCTGCCAGTCTGTGCCAAGCACCACGAGTGATTTCTTGGGCCGATAAAGTGCCCGCCGTCAGGACTAATAGTGGAAGTATCAGGCAAAAAGCAACAAACGAAAAGCTGTTGGACGGTGTGGTCAGCATTTTTCTGTAAACAGCAGAAATGTTATAACTGCGCTGGCAACAAATCGTAATACTCCAACTTAATATTCATGTGGATCAGATACCGTCTACTGGATAACCTCCACATCTTCGAAATCATACTAGACTCGACTACCCGATATTAGCCCGAATTAGGAAGAAAAAAAAAGGCCAACCAGGTATTGCTCTGGTCGGCCCCCGAGTTGAACTTCTAACCTCGCTGTATCAGTGGGCCTTGATAGACCCCCCTAGCATAACTGCATGCCTTTCTACTGACGTGTTACAAGCATCCTTCAGCCCGGGAGGATGTGTGTGTGCATGTGTGTGTGGTAAGGAGGTAACCCGGGCCTCATTACTCTTGTAACCGCCCTTTGTGGGGGCGTGTCACTGCACAAAGAAAGCAATCGGCGTGCCAACCCAAGGAAGCCTGTTATCTAGCTGATATAAGTCGGCACGGACTTAGATAAGTCTTGGAGGTCGGAACAATTTGCCCGATTTCCAGACACCTCTGTCAAAAAAACAACTACTACGGCAATCAGTACCCTCTCTAAAATACCGTTAGGAAAAACGAGATTAACATTTCCAACTGCGCTCTTTTTTGTGTATGGTCTAACGCCGGGCCTGAACTTTTTCAAAATTTCTGATTTGCTTCGTTTGTACTATGGAAAATGAGACCTTCAGAGTGCGTTTAGCCAGATTGCTACAAAAGAGCCGCAAGGCTTTAAGGCTGTACAGCTCAATGGAACGAAGCGGACAGGGTCGCGCCGCAGAGTTCAGAGATCTTCAAGTCCAAGCTTGGAAGGAGGTAAATTCCGAGTTGGCATGTAAACTTGAAAGCGCCATGCAAAATATAAATGCGCGCCAGCTGGTGCGAGAGGTCTTTGAACTGCGAGACCATTTTCATTCGGCTTGGCGCACGGCTGAAGCTGAGCTGCATCTCGCCCATAAAGATCTGCTTGCTGCTGCAGAAGGCGGAGATTTTATCAGAGCCGCGCATGCCAGCCTTAAATTAGTCGGGCTTAAAGCCAGATTGCAGGCTTGCCAGGCGGGACACCACGAACTTCAAAGCGTAATCGATCAGAGTAAGGTTGCCCAACCCACAATTGAACTCTCGCGCGAACAGATCGTAACGCCCGCGCCGGAAGATCCACCCCATCGGGCCAAAATTATCCCGCTGCTCCAAAAAGGCGCCCGTTAAAACATTAACGTATCCGGTAACCGCCTACGCGGGGAATTGATTACGCAATTTTATTTTTAGCCTGGTGTTTTAGGCCTCTCGGCGGTAACGCGGAGTTAATTTCACTTTCTCCGGAGAAAGTAATATTCATGCAAGCGGTTACACATTAACGAGCATGGGGCGAGCGCTATCCGATCTGCGTGAGCACCCGCACCGGTGCGCCAGTATAAGCAGAAACTACCGAAACTGGACCGGGCCCAAAAGTGCGATCAATTAGGGTGGCCCAACACAAGACTCGAATGCCGCGCAAAGTTGCTTTGGTATGAGCCTCCAAACTTGATCGCGCGGTGGTGATCACATCTGTGACCAGCAGCGCGCATTTACCCTTATATTTTTCGCCATGGCCGTTATAGAGCTTACTCTCCAAGTACTGCTCAAGTGGAATTTCACGACCACCCAAAATCAGTTCGGAATATATCGTGCACAACCTCTCTGCAAAAAAACTGTACCCCCCCGGAAGCTTCAGAAACAGCTCGGGCACATTCGGAGCTATAACATTCTTAATGCGCCATGCTACATACTCCGCACATACATTCAGATCCTGCTCTGTTAAATCTTCGACACGGTAAAATAAATTGCTCTCACACCGCCCTCCAATTGGCACCGGTTCTTGATATCGTTCTGTAATACGTTCAAATATGGCGCTGACTGCTTCAGCTGTCGGCATGTCTATCCCCCATCAAACTTGGTGTTTTCTCACAGGTCCCACAGGGTATACCACAATCGGTCGGCTTTGCGGTAGAAAGTTAACGCAGCTTATTCATGGCAGCCGTGATAGCTCTGGTGAGAGTGGCCTGTTGATTTTTAGGGTCAGAATAAA
>JAAYZI010000214.1 GCA_012514925.1 Deltaproteobacteria bacterium
AACCGGTTGGGATCCGTCACCAACGGATTTAAATGCCAACCCTTCAAGAATGGATTGGCAGGACCAGCGCGCGCGCCTACGTTGGGCAAATGAGGGAGCGCCGACTCGCGCCCCTGATTCCGCCCTGTCGGTCGGGAGTGAGGATCTGGTTCAGAACTTAAACGGCGAGGAGCCAGACTATGAAGTTTATCGCAGTTCCCGGCCGATGGTCAGAGATTATAACGGCCCGCTTAGCTTAGGCGATCCCGGTGTTTCGGCTTCTCTCTGGCAGGAAAGTAAACGCGATAATTCTCTCTATCGAGACGAACGGGCCTGGCGCCCTTTAGATCTGATCACGATCTTGGTCTTTGAGACTTCCGAAGGGAAGAAAGAAGCCGATACCGAGGTTAAGCATAAATCCAAGATCCTGGCGGCAATTGAGAGCTTTCTTGGAATTGATAGCTCTATTGATAAAAGAAATTCTCAGATGAAATTCCCAAACGTGGTCAGCGCTCAGACTACAAACGATTTTAAAGGCGAAGGCGAAACAACTCGTAAAGGGTCTTTGAAAGCCACTATCTCCGGCATGGTTGTAGAGGTTTTGCCTGGAGATATCTTGCGGATTGAAGGTAAGAAGATCATCTCCGTCAATCAGGAGGAGCAGATTATGGTAATCTCGGGGTTAGTGAGGCCGCGCGATATAGACTCAACTAATCAGGTAGACTCCGCCAAGATAGCGAACTTGAGAATCGATTACTACGGAAACGGTACGGTTGGAGAGGCCCAAACCGGCGGTTGGTTTACGCGATTGGTGAGGGTCCTGTGGCCGTTTTAAGAGGGGTAAGCATGAAAACGTTTATGAGGACCTTAAAACATGCTGGTTTGATACTGGTGGGTGCCTTTTTATGGGTGGCGCTGAGCTTAGTCCCGGCTGATGCCGCAAGACTCAAAGATTTAGCTGAGGTAGAGGGCGTGCGCGGCAATCAGCTCTTTGGCTATGGTGTGGTGGTCGGCTTAAACGGCACAGGGGATGGCAAAAGCGTGCAGTTTACAACTAAGAGCCTCTCAAACATGATTGAGAAGCTCGGCATCCGCGTCAATCCCGAGGATATCAAGGTGAAAAATGTGGCGGCGGTTATGGTCACCGCGACTCTGCCGGCCTTTACCAGGCCGGGGATGCGGCTGGATGTTACGGCGGCGTCTCTGGGAGATGCTAAGAGCCTTATGGGCGGCACCCTCATTTTTACACCGTTAAAAGGAGCAGATGGTAATGTCTACGCGGTTGCGCAGGGAGCAGTGGTGGTGGGTGGATTCTCTGTCTCACAGGGGGGAGATACCACCTTCCAGAACCATCCGACTGTGGGTCAGATTGCGGATGGCGCGGTCGTAGAGCGAGCCATCCCGTTTGACCTGTTTCAATCAAGGCGGGTGCGGGTAGTGCTAAGGCAGCCCGATTTTACGACTGTTACTCGCGTGGCCACTAAGATCAACATGGAGCTTGGGCGTCCCCTGGCGGCGGCGGTTGATTCAGCTTCAATCGAGTTTCCATTGGTGGATGACCTCTTAAGAGATCCTATCGGACTCATGGCGCGTTTAGAGCAACTGGAGGTCGAGCAGGATGTTGTGGCGCGTGTGGTTGTTAACGAAAAGACCGGCACGGTTGTAATGGGAGAGAATGTTACGGTGGGGCGAGTGGCACTGGCTCACGGTAATTTAAATATCACTATTCGTACTGAGCTTGATGTCTCGCAGCCTGCGCCCTTCTCGGAGCAGGGTCGTACAGTAGGGGTTGAGAATGTTGATATCAACGTGGGAGAAGAGGTGAAAAAGTTAAGCATGATTGGCGGTAACGTAACCTTGAAGGAGGTGGTCAAGGGTTTAAACTCGCTTGGTGCGACCCCACGGGATCTGATCTCTATTTTTACTGCTATGAAGAAGTCAGGAGCTCTTAGCGCGGAGTTAGTGATAATGTAGTTGATTACAGGGCAGGAGCCTTATGGTTAAAATCGGCAAACTTTCGGCAGTAGACGGTGTAGACATTGGAACCCAGGCCCTAAGTGAAGCGCGTTTTAGAAAAGCTGAGACCGCTAGTGCGGCTGCGGCGCAAGTTTCAAATGAAGTAAGTGTGCGCGTTAGTGGCGGCAAGAAAGCACCGGATTTGGCCGAGGTCGAGAAGAGCGCCACTCAGTTTGAAGCCTTACTATTACAGCAGATGTTTAAGTCTATGTGGGAGACCCTGCCGAAAGAGGGAATGCTATCGGGTAGCCGCGAAGAGGAGCTTTTTCGGGACATGTTGAATGAGAACCTAGCAAAGGAGGTTTCCGAGAAGCAGAGTATTGGAATCAAAAAGGTTGTGTTAAGCGAGATGAACAAACGGTTAGGGCTGGAAGAGTAAGGCGTAAAATTTTTTAGTTTTTATTTCTTTGAACCTTTGTTCGTTTGGAGCATCTAAACTAGAGCAGGTAGTGCGTGATAGTTTGGGTTAAGGGATTAACCTATGGATATTAAAAGCAAAGCAATAGGCGCGCATGGAGGCGCAAATGGCGTTGACC
The DNA here is from genome assembly GCA_012514925.1 of Deltaproteobacteria bacterium. GTDB lineage: Bacteria > Bdellovibrionota_C > UBA2361 > UBA2361 > JAAYZI01 > JAAYZI01. The sequence continues at coordinate 2,532 of JAAYZI010000214.1, forward strand.
AACAGCGGGCGGCTGAGACAAGGCGTTCCAGGCCCCAGGGCAACCGCCGCCAGGGGGAGAGTGATACGGTCAGGGTTTCGCTTGGCAGAAGTATCAATTCCGAGCTTATAACTGAACGTGAGCAACGTGTCGCCGAGATTAAGGCGTTACGAGCAAGCGGGCAGTACAACCCCCCGCTTAGAGCCGTGGCCAGTCATGTCGCTACTTTTATTGATGATGAAATTTGGTTCGATAAGCTCAGTCGGCCCGAAGGCCGCGAGCCGGAGGAGGGTTAACGGTAAGGTATAGCCATCAGAATTCTGGTGGTGCCGAGGGCTGATGGTAAGGACGGGGTGCTGGTGCCGCGTCAAGGTTATTCTGCTTATGGTGTCGTCAACGTACAAAACTTCCGGTACTAGATGAGTATGGATGAGTCAATCATACGTGAGCTTGAGGTCCTGTTAAAGCGTGAGTGTGAGCTTTATCGCAGCTACCTTGCTTTGCTTAAAGAAGAGCGTAGTTGGTTACCTAAGTTTAGCGCGCAAAAGGTGGAGCGCTTTACTCTTGGGCGCGCCGACTTATATGAGAAGATGCGGGCTTGTCAGGATCGCCGTCTTGAGATTATGCGTTCATTTCCTCAAAGCCGGGGTTCAAATTTAAGAAAGTTGGTGCAAGAGCTTTGTGACCCTGTAGAATCACAGCGGATCTTGCCGCTGTGTGAGGAGCTTCGTAGCTTGGTGATTAAAACCCAGCGAGGAGCGCGCGAGCATTCGCAGGTCGTTCACTTCGCGCTTAAATCAGTGCATGGGCTTTTATCCATATTACGGTCAGCCACTCAGAGCGTGCTAAAATCATACGACCGCAAGGGTAGCGCGCATCAGTCTTGCCAACCCGTAAGGTCCAGAATGAGTGGAGTTTTAAAACAGGCCTGAGCTGTATAAGACATTCACTCAACCAACATCTGGCACAGCCCTTGCAGCTCACCCCTTAGGTCTTCTGATTGGGCAAAATTTGCCCATAGATGCTTAGGGCAACTTTACTTATGGCAAATTACACCTCCAGAATCAGCACCACTGCGGTCAGTGCCCTTAACGCCCAACAAGCGGCAATCGCCACCACTGCCAATAATATTGCAAATGTTAACACGCCTGGTTACGCGCGGCGGGTGCTGGAGTTGGAAGCGCGTGCCGGTGATAGCGTTGCAAGCGGCATTAGTCTAGGGAGTGGGGTACAAGTTGGCTCCATCACACGTCAGACCAGTGCCTACCTGGATGAGCTTGTGCGAAAGGCTGCGGGCAGCAATTATCGTTACGAGGTTGAAGATTCGTTTATATCCGGAGTAGAGCCACTCTTTAGCTTTGAAGGCGACTTTATTACGATTGGATCATCCTTAAACGCCTTCTATGCGTCCATGAACGACTTGGCCCTAAATCCATCTGACCTTTCACTGCGCGCCAATGTCATCCAGCAAGCCGACACCCTTGTGAATTCAATCCGAACCACTTTTGAGTCGATTGCGCAGTTGCAAGTCGACGCTGATAATCGGCTTGAGACCGAGCTTAACACCGTAAATTCAATTACCGCCCAGATTGCGGAGTTAAACGCAGAAATTCGTACGAGAGAGTCCACTGGTTATCTCGCCGCTGATGAGCGTGACCAACGCGAACGGCTGCTGGAAAAACTCGCGGAGAAATTGAGCTTTTCGATTACTAACCTTCAGGATGGTACGATTACGGTTTCGCTAGCTAACGGCTTTGCCTTAGTGGCTGGCAACAACAGCCGCGCGCTTGATTTTAGCCGAAACCCCAGCTTTGCGCCTGGTGGAGTGCCACAATCTTTAAGTAGCGGAAACCTAGGTTACATTGTCTATGACCACGGAGGAGGGTCCCATCAAGACCTGACTGGTTTAGTCGCCGCAGGTGA
>JAAYZI010000215.1 GCA_012514925.1 Deltaproteobacteria bacterium
ACTTTCTCCAGAGAAAGTAAATTTATATAAAACGTAAGGCCATTCAATCTGGTACGACCTAAATATTGGCCTTGTCGCATATGCATATCTCGCGCAAAAGATAGACAAATTAAACTAGTATGCTACGCGCGAGATATGTATATGTAACAAGGTTTAATAAAAGCCCAGGTTAGCAGAGACTGTTTTCCCGGTGATGGCTGACGGTGGCGCGAAGTCTTCACTTTCTCCAGAGAAAGTAATATTCATATAAACAGGTACGAGTTTGCTAGGGTATTTTACTTAATTTAATAAATTCAGGCAGTTAAAAATGGTATTGATAAGATTTTTTTTGATGCTCTTTGCTATGCTTCCGCTTGTTGCTGGAGCTACTGACGCTGCTAACTCTCCCGACGGTAGCGAGGCATGCCAAGCGGAGCTGTTGGTCGAACCTGCCACCAACACGATTTTCTTTGAAAAAAATGCCGATGAGCCGCTACCTCCCGCATCTATGGTCAAACTGATGACGGCCTACGTGGTGCTTAAACAGGTCGAAGACGAACTGGTGGATCTAAATGACACCGTCACGACTTCTGCCGCGGCTTCAAAAATTGGCGGCTCACAGGTGTACCTTAAACAGGGTGAGCAATTTAGCGTGCAAGAGATGCTCGAGGCCATACTAGTGCAGTCCGCCAACGATGCGGCCTATGCCTTGGCGGAGCATATCGGAGGCAGTTCAGGCGGGTTTGTAGAGATGATGCGCGCCGACGCCAAAGCTTTAGAAATGAACTCCAGTGATTTTCAAACCCCTCATGGATTACCACCAGCCAAAGACCAAAGCCCCGATTTAGTCTCTGCTCGTGATTTTGCGAAACTTTCAACCGTCTTATTGCACAAATTCCCCCAAATTTTGCAGTACACCGCAATGTCAGAAAAAGGTTTCCGCGGAGACACTTTCATGATGCGCAACCACAATCATTTGGTCAGAAGCTATCCCGGTTGCGATGGTCTAAAGACAGGCTTTTACTCTAAAGCTGGTTTTTGTGTGGCTGTCACCGCTCAAAAAAATAACCTACGCATGCTGGCGATCCTAATGGGCTGCAAAAGTCGGCGTGAGCGAGATCAGGAAGCAGCGCGCCTGCTCTCGCTTGGGTTCTCCAAATATCGCCCACTCAAACTGATAGCAAAAGATGCGCCTGCCGGGCAGATGCTTAAGATCAAAAATGGCGTCGAAAAAGAAGTTATGCCGCTGGCACTCGAGAGTCTAAGCGGAATGGTGCCAATTGGATCCGAGAAAATGATTGAAAGAAAGTACAACCTCTGCGAACCTCCACAAGCACCAGTTAAGGCGGGCACACCCTGCGGGTCCATGAGCTTTTACGTAGGAGATCGCAAAATAGGAGAGGTCGCCCTATTCATCCCAAATGACATCGCTAAACTTGGGCTTATGGGTCGTATACTTCGAATCTTCTAAAATTGCGCGATAAATTATACGTAACCGTTCACGTGGGGAATTGATTAAGCAATTAACCATGCAATTTTGTTTTCAGCCTGGGCGGTAAAATTTCACTTTCATTTCACTTTCTCCAGAGAAAGTAATATTTGTGTGAACGGATACAATTACACTGGTAACTAAGAAAAAAGCCCCTCCTCTAAGAGGAACTCCACATATCTGGCCCAGGCCGTGCGCACACTTATAAGCGCGATTGCAGATAGCGTTATCGCCAGGCCCCAGCCAACGGGCTCGGCGGCCGCATACTCCCATGCGCTTAACCAGAGCACAGCGTCTCTGAACCATCCCAACGCAGTCGCTACCAGGCCCAGCAACTTGGCACCGGGATCGCACCCGCTAAGATAGGCTGCTAAAGCGAGGAACCCTCCTTTGCAGCTAAGTGCCGCTGCCAGCGGAGCCACTAACGGGTTCAACAAGAACCCAACCAATGAAAGCTGACCAAACCAACACAATACCACAAACGAGGTAAAAAGAGACGCATAAATGCAAGCTCTTAAGTATTGCCCAAACACACTGCCGCGGCAGCTAAGCCCTAAACAAAGCCCAAAGAGCGCGGCATACGTCAGCTGTAACCCAGGCTCCAGATACGAGCCCGGCCAAATCAACGAAATAACCAGGAGCGAAACAATAATCGAATTCAACATTCCACCCGCACGTTCAAAGTTCCTGGCAATTACCACAAAGATGATGGCCAATGCCGCTCTTAGACTAGAGCCCTCAACACCTACCAAGGCCACAAACCCAAGACCAAGCACCAGCGCACACGCGCGCGCAAGCGCCGGTACATACACCATGCGCACCAACCATCTAATCCTTACCAAACAAAACTGAACCACTCCCAGCAAGGCATAGTACACCAAGGTGACCTGATACCCAGAAACCACCAGCAGATGCGCCAAGCCGGTACGCTTAAATGCCGTTTCGGTGCGGTCACTCAAACGATCCCGTAACCCAATACCCATCGAAAGCAACAACCCTGTTTTTTCGTTATCTCCAAGCCCTGCCACCACACGCTGCGCCAAACCCCGCCGAATCCGATACCATAAAGGCGGCGACTGACGATGCGGCCTGGCAGCGTACTGAATCCGGCAGGTCGCGATATATCCGCGGCGTAACAAAGTAGCTTCATAAGAGAACGGATTAACGCTTTTCTGAATCGACCGCAGCGAAGCTTTTAACACCAGCTCCGAACCTTCCCCTATTTGAGAAATATTCCGCCAGGGCAGGTCAACCGCACGGCAGAGAAGCCGCGATCCCAACAACCCCACGCCCTCTTCTCGCACAGACGCCCTCCCCGGAAGGGCCAACACCAAGAGCGAAACCTCCACCTCCCCAATCCTACGGTACCTAGGCGGCTGATCCACTCGCACCTCTAAAACATGCATCCCTGCCGGCTCCTTGGGTAATAAACTAGGGAAAGCAGCCCACATGGAGAGGATTCCCACCCCGCACGAGAGCAAAAGCACTGCCCCCAACCCAGCTCGGCTGCTATTTGCCCGCCAAAAACCTATGCTTAAAACCAGCATAGCCGCGACAAAAGCGGCCCTGCTCGGCAGCCAATAGCTTAAAAGCTGTCCAAACAGAAGCCCAGGCAGATAAAATAAACTAGGATAGTAGCTTCTAAGACGGGCCAAAGCACGGCGACTGCCGAGATTGCGCCAAACCGATAAGAAAAAGAAATTCGGCATGCTGCACAAACTGTCATTGCATGTTAAAGCTAAGGGACCGACCTGCCTTAGTCTATAGGACGGTATTGTGAAGTTTGCTTTTTTGCGGCTAAACGCATGAGATATTCGACACTTTGCTGGCTTGGTTGCATATTTATATTTGTAAGCTGCGCCGCCCACCCGCCCCGTGGAGAATCCGAGTATAAGCACGGATTATCGGCTTCAAAGTACCTCATCAACACTTACGGGGAGTATCAAACTCCATTCGCCAAAGAGTATTTAGGTTACATCAAGGAACGCCTGGTAAGCGCGCTCCCTGCCACTGGAAGCGCCAGGCATCAGTACCGTTTCATTTTACTCGACACCAACCAGCCCATGGCCTTTTCGCCAGGTGGCGGTTTTATTATTTTTTCGAAAGGGCTAGTAAAAACCCTTGCCAATGAGGCAGAGTTTGCATTCGTGCTCTGTCACGAGTTAGCCCACCAGCAGCTGGGGCATACTCAATTTCTGCTTAGAGATGACTCTAAAGGGGGCTACCTCCCCTATCAAAACAAGTTGGAGCTTGAAGCCGACAGATACGCGATCGGGCTGATGGCGTTGGCAGGCTACGACCCGCGAGTAGCGGTTTTTGCTCTGACCAGATCTTACCGCGCCCTCGACCACATCCCGACAGATAACAACTATCCGGATTTAGAGACGCGCTTATCCGCAATTAATCAGAGCATTGAAAATTCAAAATGGCTTCCACCCGGCACGCTAGACCGCCGCGCCTTTCAAGAGCTGCGCCTGCGGCTGTAATTAAGATCGAAGCACAAACCCTACTTAATCCGGTCCAGCACCTTTTGAGCCAACGCCCTTGGCATGCGTCCGGCCTTGGCTATGTCCTCTACGGCAGCGCTGCGCATGCGCTCCACGCTACGGAAAACCGAAAGTAGCCTGCGCTTACGCTCTACGCCAAGACCGGAAATTTCATCTAGCACGGATGCATAAACTCGCTTGCTGCGCGTATGTCGATGAAAACTAATTACAAAGCGATGGGCCTCGTCCCGAATGCGGGCCAGATACTTGGTAACTTCCGAGTCTGGGTCCAACCGTACCGGCTCTTCTACACCCTCTAGGTAAATGCGCTCGGGCTTTGCCTCTGTTTTTTGCCCGCGCAGGTCTCGCCCGGGCCGATACTTTGCCAAAGCGACTATCTCCAAAGAGATCCCAAGCTCGTTTCTCGCCGCTACAGCCGAGCTAAGCTGCCCAGCGCCCCCATCGATCAGCAAAAGATCGGGCAGGTCATCATCAGCACTGCCGCGCTTTAGCCTTCGCATCACGACCTCATGCATGGCAGCAAAATCATCCGGTTTGCCCTGCTGCGAAATCTTGTAACGCTTGTATGAACGTTTGTCAGCCACGCCGTCATAGAACACCACCAAAGCTCCGACAACATCACTCCCTTGCAGATTGGAAATGTCCACACACTCAATTCGCCGCGGGATCTGTTTTAACTTTAATAGCTTTGCCAAACCCTTGCCTAATTCAAGTGCACGCTGTTCGCTGTCAAAAACGCTTACAAAATGCTGCTCGGCGTTTAACTGCGCCAGTTTAATCAGGCGGTATTTCACTCCTTGCTTAGGAAAACTAAGTTCAATTTTTTCTCCAGCCTTCTCTTTCAACCAGGTGCTTACCATTTCTTGGTTGGTAATCGGCCCAGGCAGCACAATTTCACCCGGAATTTCGCGGTCACCGCCGTAGTACTGCGCTAGCGCCGCCTCCAACACTTCAGCATCTGAAATTTGCACCGCACTAAATGAATAATTCACGGTATCAGCCATACGCCCCCGCCTCACCTTTAATATTGAGAGCGCCAACAGCTGGTCCTGGCGATAAATCGAAAAGACATCTCTATCCTCAGCTCCCGCGGAGATGTACTTTTGCCCCTTTTTAAAGTTTTTCAAGATCTCAAGACGATCTCTCAGCAAAGCCGCATCTTCGAAGCGCAGATCCTTTGAAGCGCGCTCCATCTGGGCTTCAAGCTCTTCAACCAAACCCTCCGTCTTCCCACTTAAAACGGCGATGGCCTGCTTCACCAACACATCATAATCGCTCCTCTCCACCGGTAAGGAACAAGGGCCCACGCAGCGCTTAATCTGGTACTCCAGACAGGGACGCTGCCGGTTGTAAAAAACTGTATCAGCGCAGCTCCTAAGCGGGATGGCGCGGTTGATAATATCCAGCATCTGACGCAGTTCGTAGCTGAAACTGTACGGTCCGAAATACCTAGCGCCATCCTGCTCAACCCTGCGCACTAGTTCGAGCTTAGGCCAGGGCTGATTCTCATCAATGCGAATGCTGAGATAGGACTTGTCATCTTTAAGGCGGATATTATAGCGCGGCTTGAACTTGTTGATTAAGTCACGCTCTAAAATAAAAGCCTGCTCTTCACTACCAGTCACCATCTTTTCAAGACGTGCCGTCTTAGCCATCAAAAAAGCAATCTGCCGTCTGCCATCTCCACCTGCAAAGTAGCTTCTAACACGAGCCCTAAGATCCTTTGCCTTACCGACATAGATCACCTGCCCCTCGTGATCGTACATCAGGTACACTCCCGGCAAACGGGGGAACTTGGCAATCTGATCTTTTAGCTCGGTAAGATCGCTCATATGACAATTAGACTAGGTAGTTTATACATCGCTGTATTTTAAGAGGATCTCCTTCTGTAAGTGGTTAACCGCGTCTCGCAGCGCCGCAGCCCTCTCAAATTCGCGGCTAGCCGCAGCCTCAAACATCTCGCGTTTTAACTCTTCCACCAGACGTGCTTGGGCTTTCTTCTCAGTAGGCACGGTAATAATACGGTCCAAAACCTCCAGCGGTGAAATCTCATCAACGTCCGTAGCCACACTGCTTAAGGCGTCTTGCAACCTACTCTGCGCCGACTTCGGCACGATACCATGGCGCTCATTAAACGAAGCCTGAATGCTGCGCCGTCTATCAGCCTCTGCCATGGCCTGCTTCATCGAATCGGTAACCGTATCGGCATAGAGCACTACCCGCCCATTTAGATTGCGCGCGGCGCGGCCCATAGTCTGAATAAGTGATCTCGCCGAACGCAGAAAGCCTTCCTTATCGGCATCTAAGATCGCCACCAGACTAACCTCCACTAGGTCCAACCCCTCACGCAACAAGTTAATGCCAATTAACACATCAAAGTCGCCGCGCCGTAGCCCCCGTAAAATCTCGACGCGTTCAATCGTCTGGACATCAGCGTGCAAGTAGCGGCACTTAATGCCAAGCTCTCTAAGGTAGGTGGAGAGGTCCTCGGCCATCTTCTTTGTAAGAGTGGTAACCAGAGCACGCTCACCGCGCGCCGTGACCTCACGAATCTCATCCATTAGGTCATCCACCTGCCCGCGCGCGGGCTTGACCACCACGAGCGGGTCCAACAACCCGGTCGGGCGGTTAATCAATTCGATCACTTCTGGCAAGCTGCGCTCTAACTCGAAGTCTCCGGGAGTCGCAGATACAAATACCGTCTGGCCGATTCGCGCCCAAAATTCATCCGGGCTGAGCGGCCGGTTGTCCAAGGCTGAAGGTAGCCTAAAGCCATAATCCACCAATGTCTGCTTGCGCGATTGGTCGCCGCGATACATCCCTCCCAGCTGCGGCACTGTTACATGCGACTCGTCGATAATCAGCAGAAAATCTTCGGGGAAGTAATCAACTAAGGTCGTAGGCGCACTACCGGCGGCGCGTCCTGTCAGGTGGCGGCTGTAATTCTCAATACCCGGGCAGAAGCCGGTTTCTGCCAGAATCTCTAAATCATAACGCGTGCGCTGTTCCAATCGCTGAGCCTCCAACAACTTACCACTCTCTCTTAAGCGTGGCAGCCAGGCCTTTAGCTCTTGCTTGATTGAGTCGATGGCTTTTTGCACTGCGCTCTGTGAGGTCACAAAATGGCTGGAGGGATAGACCGTGCAACGCTCCAGCTTTCTAAGACACGTGCCGCTTATCGAATCGATCTCGCGAATCTCCTCAACTTCGTCCCCGAAAAAAACCAGCCGTATCGCGCGCTGGTCCTGGTCACACGGAAAGATATCGATACTTTCACCACGTACCCTGAAATTACCGCGGGCAAAATCGAAGTCGCTGCGGGTGTACTGCATATAAACCAGCTTACGCAAAACCTCCTCGCGCGGTATCCTGGTGCCGCGCTCCAGAAAGAGCATCATTGCAAAATAATCTTCCGGCGCTCCCAAACCGTAAATGCAACTCACACTCGCCACCACAATTGTATCGCTGCTTTCCAGAATCGCGTGCGTTGCGCTGTGGCGCATCTTGTCGATCTCTTCGTTTATCGCGGAGTCTTTTTCGATATAGGTATCACTAGCAGGCAGATAGGCTTCCGGCTGATAATAATCGTAGTAACTCACAAAATAACGAACCTGATTCTCTGGGAAAAATTGACGGAACTCTCCGTACAGCTGGGCCGCCAGGGTCTTGTTCGGAGCAATTACCAAAGCGGGGCGTTGCTGCGAGGCGATCATATTTGCAATCGTAAAAGTCTTCCCTGAACCGGTTACGCCTTTTAGAGTTTGAAAACGCACGCCCTTTTTTATATTCCTGACCAGGCGAGAGATCGCCTCAGGCTGATCGCCGCACGGAACGTAATCTGATACCAGCCGGAAGTCACCCTTGGCTGGAGTGTGTAGTTTGTTGAAAGGCACGGCAGCGGTCATACCCAAAGCTTAGCCCGGATATTTTATGAAAGCGACCACCAGTTATTATAACGTGAAAGAGGCAACCAGTCGCAGCACTAGGTATGCCCTGGGGGAGACTTGAACTCCCACGTCTCGCGACACATGAACCTGAATCATGCCTGTCTGCCAATTCCAGCACCAGGGCAGATGCATACCCGAACACCAACAGCAGGTAGGAGTATCGATGGTTGCGGGGGTAGGATTTGAACCTACGACCTCGGGGTTATGAGCCCCACGAGCTACCAGACTGCTCCACCCCGCGCCAAATTAATATAAAATTTATTAACTTAAGTCAACTAGGGGGAAACATCGAGGGGCGTGTATTAGCCTAACTCGAATATTTCACCAAGTTATAACGAGGCTAGCCGCGGGAACGTGGCTTTGGGCGAACACGTGGCTTTGGGCGAGTACGTGGGGGTTTGTCTGCACTAGAACTTAGCTCAAACACCTTGGACCGAAGCGTCCGGTACTCTGCAAAGGAGAACACTCTTAATTCTCCCGGTTTAAGCATACCCAACCTGACGGGTCCATGTTGCACACGTTTTAGCTTACTGACGGGGTGACCCACTGCTTCCAACAACCGCCTTACCAAACGATTTCGTCCCTCCTTGACCGTAACCTCAAGCCAAGAATGCTTGTGATCGGCGCGCATAAACTTAAGGTCTGCCGTCGCGTATCCATCCCTAAGCTTAACACCCTTCTTAACTCTAAGGCGCGTTTCATCAGAGAGACGCCCTTCCACCCGCACCTGATAGATACGCTTCATGCTAAAACGCGGATGCATCAAGCGCTCAGCCATCTCTCCATCATTCGTTAAAATCACCAGGCCGGTGGAGTCATAATCCAAACGTCCAACTGGAAAATAAGACTTAAACCGCTGCGGAAGATAATCAGCCACCGTCGCGCGACCACCAGGATCTTTCTTAGTACAAACCACCTCGCGGGGCTTGTTAAAGATCAACGCTCCGCACGGTAGCGCTTTGATAAAACGCCGCCCCACTCGAACCTGGTCGTTAAAAGGGTCGACCTTACTGCCAAGCTCGGTCACGCGCTTTCCGTTCACCATAACCTGGCCCGACACAATCAACTCCTCCGCAGCGCGGCGCGAAGCCACTCCGCAGTCGGCCAAGAATTTCTGCAAACGGACTTTAGAAGCGGAAGGGGTTCGGTTCATGGCTGCGCTGCAACGCCTGACATATCTTCGTCCTGCTCTACTACCTCGTCAGAGCCCTCCGACTCCAACTCACCCAATCTTTCTCCAGCCTCGCCGGGATCATTCTCTAAATCTTTAAGATCTCTGAGAGTCGGAAGCTCCCCCAAGGAATTTAGACCAAAAAGCTTTAAAAACCGCTCGGTAGTGCCGTAAAGCGCCGGCTGCCCAACTGCCGCTTTATGCCCCATGATGCGGATCAACTCTCGATCAAGCAGAGTTTTAAGCGTAGGAGTAGCATCCACACCCCGAATCTTTTCGATATCCGATTTTACGATAGGCTGGCGGTAAGCAATTACCGCCAAGGTTTCAAGCGCAGCGTTAGTCAAACGCCGGGGCCGATCAACCTTAAGAGCCTGCACATGAGGGGCGAAGCATGCGCGGGTGCGAAACTGATACTGGCCAGCCGCCTGCACAAGCTCAAAGCCACGCCCCGCTTCCCGGTAATGCTCCTCGAGCAACTTTAAAGCGGATTCGACCACGCTCTCGTCAAGCTTTGTGACCTCCCTAATCCTTTCTTG
>JAAYZI010000216.1 GCA_012514925.1 Deltaproteobacteria bacterium
TACCATCACACAGATAGTGTTAGATTTCTTCATAAAACGTAAGGCCATCCAATCTGCTACGACCTAATATTGGCCTTGTCGCATATGCATATCTCGCGCAAAGGATTAGCAAATTAAACTAGTAGGCTACGCGCGAGATATGTATATGTGACAAGGTTTAATAAAAGCCCAGGTTAGCAAAGCCTTTCTGGTGAAGGCTGACGATAACGCGGAGTCGTGGGCGATAAAACTTCACTTTCTCCAGAGAAAGTAAAATTCACGTGAACGGATACATTTTTAGACTCCCCTTTTCTGGAAGATTCATCGTAATATACGGGTGTTCGACGACTTAGCGCGGAGGTTTATTATGAACTTACTTAAGAATTTATCTAAATGGTTTTCGTGTTTATGTATCCTTTGGGTTCTTATAGTTGCTGCGCCTACGCTACATGCAGATGAGGTGGTGGTAACCTCCCGCGGCGTGGCAGGCGATATGGACTCTGAAAATCGCGACCCGGTGCTCTCAGTCGGACGTAACGCCACTCCCGAGAACGTCAAACTGCTAGTGGATGCCTATATCGAAAATAACGAGTACAAAAACTATCCAATCAAGTTTGAGTTTTTCGTAAACCGCAATCTGATCCTCGCCCAGATCAGGTCGCCCGAACTTCCAGGGCCGATTGGCATTGATATTCCGCCTACAACTGCCACCATGCCTTTTAACTACACCGTTTCAGCCTGCATGATCCATCCAAATCAGAGCTTTTGCACCGTGATTAACGGCGCTGCGGACGGAACAGACGACAAAGTCAGCTACAACTGCACTCTAACCCTAATGGAAGCAACCGGAGATGTGGACGAGGATGAAGACGCTATCGGAGGAGAAACAACCGATTACAGCGCGGAGGGCGTTACACTTGAAAATCAAGGGGTAAATTCATACGCGTTCTCGTTTACCGCCAAAACAGAAGACCACGCAAAAGAAGCGACTATCACTGGAACTTTGAAAGTCGAAGACCAAAACGCCACCTCGCTTATTACCGTAAAAACTTCCGATGAAACAGACCCCGTAGAGGCCAGCGGCACAGCTGTAACCGAAGATGATCGATTGTCCTCATTTAAGGTGAGCGATGACGATGAAACCCTAAATTTAAGCTGTAAACGTTCAGAGTAATCGGATACCGAGAAAGATTGAAACGCTTTAGGGCTTTGTGCTAGCTTGAGCGTGGCCATAAAATATCCGGGCTCGCCTGGATACGGGAAAGCTTCAGCTTATTCTCGGAGCTGCAAGTCATAGATCTTCAAAAAACTGATTATGGAAACAATCCAGAGCGAGTGCCCACCTACAGAAATTGAAACAATTGAAGGCGTGGTGATCAAGCCCCTTAACCCCTTCCCTGATGGCCGTGGTTTTTTCCAGGAGATCTTCCGAGCCAACGAACCGATCTTTGAAGGCGCTCACTTTGCTCAGTGGAGCCACAGCAAGATGCAGCTGAACGTGGTTAAGGCTTGGCATTATCATCATATCCAGACCGATTGGTGGTACTGCCCAATCGGAATGCTGCAAACAGTGCTTTTTGATAATCGCCCTGAAAGCCCAACTTACCGCACAAAGCTGGAGATTTTTATGGGTGAGACGGACTTATACCCTGACACTCAGTCAGTCTGCGTCCGCATCCCACCAGGAGTGCTGCATGCCTGCAAGGTTTTTAGCTTTGAGGCGCATCTTTTTTATATTACAGACGAAACTTACAACCCAAACGATGAAGGGCGCTGGCCTTACGACTCTGATGTGGTCGACCATGATTGGGGACGAGACGTCATTGTATCCCCGAAGGATTGCCGCGCTTTTGTGCCTACTGCCCCAAGAAAACCCTTAAGATAATCCCTTGCCTAGCAATCCGGCCAGATATACACTTGTCTTTTGACTAATGCTCTTTAAAAAGCTGCTCGTCGTAGAAGGGCTGGAGCGCGGTCTTGAGTGGGCACCAAGCCTTGGGGGTTGACTCGAGACTCGCTCTCGGCGTGTTCGAGGTTTTTTCAAAGCTCGACAAACAGGAGAAACAGGATGTACGAGCTAGATCGAAACGCTAAGTTTTTTGGACTCAGTGAGCGGACGTTGGATCTCACCAGAGAGCTCTCCAGGCTCTTGCGAGAAGATCCTAAATCGGCTTCCAAGTCCATCTGCGTCAAGGTAGAAGCGGCGGGAGATGGCATCGCCAACATAAGATGCGTTTGGGAAGAGCGCTCCACAATAAGCGCTACTCCTAAAATCGCAACTCTGGTAGCCCACGATAACGGAAGGGAGGTGGTCTTCCATGTCCCGAAGATAAACGGTGCCGAGGAGCAAGTCTTTCAGGCACATAAACTAGGCGACCTCGTTTCCCTGCTGATCCAGCAGCAGTTGGAGATGTGACGAGGGGACCTAGTACCTAAGATACTCAGAGACATTCTCAGAGACTTTGGCTCCCGGCGCGGCCTCTTGATCGCCTAAGGTCTTTAACAGGCACGCCGGGACCAGTCTCTCTCTTAGAGAGAGATATTAAACACAGCCCTCCCCGCGCAAACGCTATAAGCCTTTAAAAATCTCGAAAAATCTCGGCGACAATCGACTCTGCCTCTTTTACAATCTGCTGCAGATGCTCCGTTCCTTTAAAGCTCTCAGCGTAAATCTTGTAAATATCTTCGGTTCCGGATGGACGCGCCGCAAACCAGCCGTTTTCTGCCGAAATCTTAATCCCGCCAATCGGCGCATTATTGGCGGGGGCATGGGTCAACTTGGCCTTAATCGACTCTCCCCCAAGCGAATTGACACTAATACGTTCAGGCGAAACACGTTTAAAGGCCGCTTTCTGCTCAGAAGAAGCAGGCTTATCAAGCCTCACGTAATACGGGGTGCCAAGCCGCTCTGTCAGCTCAGTAAAACACTGCCCTGGATCCTTACCCGTTACTGCGGTAATTTCGGCTGCCAACAAATTCATAATAATGCCGTCCTTATCGGTGCTCCACACTGTGCCGTCTCTTCTTAGGAAACTTGCTCCAGCGCTCTCCTCTCCACCAAACCCTATGCTCGCGTCCAGAAGCCCTTGCACAAACCATTTAAAACCTACCGGCACCTCCGCAACGCTCCGTCCAAGCGAGTTTGCTACGCGGTCAATTATGGCGCTGCTTACCAGCGTTTTCCCCACCTGCGCCTGCCCAGGCCACTCAGGCCGATGAGCAAAAAGGTAATCAATTGCAACGGCCAGATAATGATTGGGGTTTAGTAATCCACTTGAGCGCGTTACGATGCCGTGCCGATCAGAATCTGGATCATTTCCAAAAGCCAGATCGTACTGATCCTTTAGACCCACTAACTTGGCCATCGCGTATGGGCTCGAACAATCCATACGGATCTTGCCATCGTGGTCAACAGTCATAAAAGAGAAAGTGGGATCCACACTGGGATTTACAACCGTAATATCTATCCCGAACTTCTCGGCGATACGATCCCAGTACTCCACCACTGAGCCACCTAGTGGGTCAGCCGCCAGCCTTAATCCGGATGATGCAATAGCATCCATGTCGAGCACATTTTTTAGATCTGCGATGTAGGGCGCCGCCATATCGCTCAAAGTAGTGGTGTCTGCGTCAAGCGCTCTCTCATAGGGCACACGCTTGATACCTGCATTGCCAGCGCGCAACAGCTCGTTGGCACGATTTTCGATCACACTAGTTACCTCAGTGTCAGCTGGCCCCCCGTGCGGGGGGTTGTATTTAAATCCCCCATCTTGAGGGGGGTTATGTGAAGGCGTAATAACAATGCCATCCGCCAAAGCGCTCTTTCGTCCGCGGTTAAAACATAAAATCGCATGTGAGATTACGGGCGTGGGCGTAAAGCCATCACGGGATTGAATCACCACCTCGACCCCGTTAGCAGCCAACACCTCCAAAGCGCTACGCTCCGCCGGAGAAGATAGAGCGTGCGTATCTTTACCGATAAAGAGCGGACCGGTGATACCTCGCTCGCGCCGGTACTCACAGATCGCCTGAGTGATAGCCAAGATGTGGGACTCTGTAAAAGAGCCGTTAAGAGAGGTGCCGCGGTGCCCACTGGTACCAAAGCTCACCCTCTGAGAAGGATCGTCCATGTCAGGGCTGCGAGTTTCATACTCCGCCTTTAACTGGTCTGGATCAATAAGCAGCTCGTGCGGCGCGGGCTTACCAGCCAATTTACTTAAACTCATTCAAAGGCCCTCCTCTAGTGATATACATTTAAGCGTAAAGTATGCCGCACTATGTGGTTATTTCGCAATCGCGGGGGGGCATTATGTATAAGTCTAGATTCAATCATACAAACAGTGTCTGTTATATATGCGCCAAAGGGAACGAAAACCACTAAGATCAGGGAGTTCTCTGGTCTTGAGCATTCTGCAAAAATCTACTAGGATTTCCGTGAATATAGCGGTTGATGCAAAGGCTCTAGCCCCAAGTCGGTTTTCGAGTCTGCACCGCCCATTCAGGTATTACAGCAAATAATAAGGTGGCCATGTCAAATTCAGAAGGTAAATTCAAATATCCAGGTGTACGTAGCGCTTTAGATGGCAATACCGCCGTGATTATGTGCGAGCGGGAGTCCACTGATGCAGCCGGAGCTTACCCCATTACCCCCTCCACCCAGATGGGAGAATACTGGGCTGAAGAGACGGCCAAGGGGCACGTCAACATTTCGAATCGCCCCCTAATCTTCGTTGAGCCAGAGGGCGAGCACGCAGCCGCAGCCGTCACAGCAGGCATGTCGATGACGGGCCTACGCGCCTCAAACTTCTCTTCTGGTCAAGGCATAGCTTACATGCACGAGTCGCTCTACGCCGCAGTCGGAAAGCGCCTCACCTACATCTTAAATGTCGGCGCGCGCGCCATGACCAAAGCCACCCTGAATGTGCACGCCGGGCACGACGATTATCACTGCGTGGATGACACCGGATTTTTCCAGGTTTTTGGGAAAAATGCCCAGCAGGTCGCTGATCTGAACATTATCTCACACAAGATCGCTGAGCTTGCCCTCACCCCCGGAATAGTAGCGCAGGACGGCTTTCTAACAACCCATCTGATCGAGTCGATGCTAGTCCCGGAACGGGGCTTAATTGAGGAGTACCTCGGAAAACCAGAGGACATTATCGACACACCCACAGCTGCCCAAAAACTTCTGTACGGCGATAAGCGCCGCCGCATTCCAGAAATGTGGACGGTGGACAATCCTATGATGGTGGGCTTGGTGCAAAATCAAGATTCCTACATGCAGAGCGTAGCCGCGCAGCGGCCGTTCTTCTTTGACCATATCCCGGCACTAACAGACCAGTGCATGCGCGAATTCGCAGAATTAACGGGTCGACGCTACGAGCGCGTCCTTACTTACCGCTGCGAAGACGCGGAGTATCTGATCTTAGGCCAGGGTAGCGTGATTTCAAACGCTGAAGCCGTGGCTGATTACTTGCGAGAGACCCGCGGTCTCAAGATTGGGGTGGTAAACCTGATTATGTTCCGCCCATTTCCCGGCGATATGCTTACTAAGATCTTAAAGGGCAGAAAAGGTGTGGCCGTTCTGGAGCGCCTCGACCAGCCCCTAGCGGTAGACCTTCCTCTTATGCGCGAGATCCGGGCGGCCATTTCCAAATCACACGAAAATGCGCTCGCCTCAAACGGCGTCTTACCCTACCCCGACCATGCGGTTTACTCGGTCCCCGGCGATGCGCCGCTTCTCTATTCGGGTTCTTTCGGTATGGGAAGCCGCGACTTGCAACCAGAAGGCTTGATCGGGGCCGTAGAGAACATGCTCCCCGGCGGCAAGCAAAAAAAGCTTTTCTATCTTGCAATTGATTTTATCAGAGAGAAACCCTACTCCACCGCTCAAGATGAGTATCAGAAAAAGATCGTGGAGGCTTACCCAAACGTCAAGGACCTGGCGGTGCATGGCAGCGAGAATCCAAACCTCATGCCGAAGGGTTGCATTACCGTACGCTTCCACTCCGTAGGCGGCTGGGGCGCTATCACCACCGGCAAGAATTTAGCCATGACCCTCTTCGACCTACTGGGGTACCACATCAAGGCTAACCCCAAGTACGGCTCCGAAAAGAAGGGTCAGCCGACCACTTATTATTTGGCGGCGTCTCCTGAGCCTATTAAGGTCAACTGCGAGTTCTTCTATGTGGACGTGGTGCTCTCCCCCGATCCAAATGTTTTCAGGCACACCAACGCTTTAGCAGGACTAAAAGACGGCGGAACTTTTATAATTCAGAGCGATCTAGGCTCGGCTGCTGAAGTCTGGGCCTCTATTCCAGATCATTTTCGCCGCATAATCGTCGAGAAAAATATCCGTATTTTCTTCATCGACGCTTTCAAAATAGCACGGGAGGAAGCCTCAGACCCAGAGCTTCAGTACCGCATGCAGGGCATCGCCTTCCAGGGCAGCTTCTTTGCAGCCTCCAGAGTTATGCAGGCGGCGAACTTAAGCGAGGAGAGCCTCTTTAAGGCGATCGAGCACCAGTTGCAGCATAAGTTCGGAGGGAAAGGCGCGCGTGTGGTTGAAGATAACCTGCGAGTGGTGCGCCGAGGTTACACGGAGCTGCATGAAATCGTGGAGAAGCCTTTAGGCCCTGAGGTTCAGACGCAAGCTGCTAGTCTTGATACCCCAGCCAAACCTGCGATGCTAACCCTGCTACCGAAGAGTGAAGATCCTAAGTCCGATATCCACCGTTTCTGGGAACAAACCGGAAACTTCTATCTGCGTGGGATGGGGTCTGACACTATCACGGATCCCTTTGTGGGAACCGGTATTATGCCCGTTCTTACCGGGTTGATGCGCGACATGACAGGAATCCGTTTTGAGCATCCTGCCTGGATCGCCGAAAATTGCACTGCCTGCGGGAACTGCTACTCGGTTTGCCCGGATACCGCCCTGCCCGCTCTGGTAAATGATATCTCGGAAATATTTGACACCGTGATACGCCGCCTAGAAGAAAGTGGGCAGAAAATAAATTACCTGCACAAAGGTGTACGTACTTTAGAGCCACGTTTACGCGAGCTTATCGCTCAAGCTGGTGCCAAGCCCAAAGTTCGTGAGCTTCTTAGTCAGGCCATCGCCCAAACTGTAGCCGACGCGGCCCCCGATGAAACAGAGGTCGCCTCCGCTGAGTTTAAACTCTTTGAGGAAGAACTGGGGGACTTCCAGTTCGCAGTAACTCGGCCCTATTACACGGTGCCGGAAAAGCGCAACAAAAATAGCGGCGGTCTGCTCTCCATCAACGTTAACCCCTACACCTGTAAAGGGTGCATGGAGTGCGTTCAGGTCTGTAACGACGATGCCTTAAAGGTGGTCACCCAGACTCCTGAAACCATCTCGGACCTCAGGCGCAACTGGGATTTTTGGCTGAACCTTCCCACTACTCCGCGCAAATTTGTGCGGGTCAGTAATTTGGAGGAAGGTATCGGGGCTCTTGAGACTATCCTGCTTGATAAGGATTGCTACACCGCAGTCGCAAGCGGCGATGGCGCTTGTTTAGGCTGCTCCGAAAAAACGGTAATCAGGCTGTTTTGCGCGACGGTTGAAGCTCTTATGCAACCGCGCGTAGCTAAGCAGGTTGAGCGGCTTACAACCTTGATTGAAAAGCTGGAAGGACATATAGCTTCCAACTCCGGCGCAGCCGAGCGTGTAGGCGGGGTCTTAGAGAAGCTTAAAGACCTCAAGTGGAAGTATGTAGACGGAGTCACAGGTTACGGCCGATCGAAGATGGGCTTAGTTAACTCTACCGGTTGCACGTCGGTATGGGCTAGCACTTACCCCTTTAACCCTTACCCTTTCCCGTGGACCAACCATCTGTTCCAGGACAGCTCGTCAGTGGCTATGGGTATTTTCGAAGGGCACATGGCGAAAATGGCGGATGGGTTCAGGGCGATCCGTATCGCGGAGCTTGAGCTAGAGGGTAAATACGATCCAGACAAGCACTCTGAATTCTTCACCTACTTTAACTGGCGACAGTTTAGTGACGAGGAGTTCTTGCTCTGCCCGCCGGTGGTAGCCGTGGGCGGTGACGGGTCCATGTACGACATTGGCTTCCAAAATGTCTCGCGGGTCTTGGCTTCCGGCAAACCCATCAAGATTATGGTAGTGGACACGCAGGTGTACTCCAACACCGGCGGCCAGGCTTGCACCTCAGGGTTCCCTGGTCAGATCTCAGATATGGCGCAGTACGGTAAGGCCATTCAGGGAAA
>JAAYZI010000217.1 GCA_012514925.1 Deltaproteobacteria bacterium
AAGAGGCAGCAAAAATTTTAAGTCACTTGGTAAACGGTGACTAATTATCTTTTGGCACGCTGCGTCACCGTCAGATTTTCGTAGGCGTTCACGTACGGAATTGATCATGTAATTTTGTTTTCAGCCTGGGTGGTAAAACTTCACTTTCTTCAGAGAAAGTAATATTTATGTGAACGGTTACTGGATATGTCACTACACCTGAACGGTTACCGGATATGATCCTTCAAAAACTCCCCCAAAATGGCCGCCGCCTCCTGAACCTGTTCTGAAGTAATTACAAGGGGCGGTAAAAACCGGATCACATTTTCGGAGGTCGCGTTTACTACCAAGCCTTGCTCCAGCACCCCCTTTACTACCTCTTTAGCGCGTGGTTGATCGAGTACAGCTCCAATCATCAGTCCCAATCCACGCACCTCTTTCAAATGCGGCAGTCCGGCCAGAGCCTGGCTAAGCTCAGCGCCACGCTCCCGCGCATTTTTTAAGCATCCATTACTCTCAAGAAAATCCAAAGTAGCCAACGCAGCGCGCGACGCCATCAGTCCACCACCAAAAGTGCTGCCATGATCTCCGGGCTTAAAACTTTGTGACCACTGCTCTGCAGCCAAACAAGCCCCAATCGGTAACCCGTTGGCGAGCCCCTTAGCCACCGTAAAGATATCAGGACGCACCCCATACTCCTGAAAAGCCCACCAGCTGCCACTACGCCCCATGCCACTTTGCACTTCATCAAAGATAAGGGCTAGGCCACGTATATCGCACAGATCCCTTAGACCCTTTAGAAAATCTTTGGTGGCGGGCACCACCCCTCCCTCACCTTGAACCGGCTCCACCATGACCGCCACGGTTTCCGCATCCACAGCCTCTTCAAAAGCGGCTAGGTCATTAAAGGGCACGTGTACGAAACCGTTTGGTAGAGGCTCAAACCCCTGCCACTTTGTAGGCTGGCCGGTAGCCGCCAAGGTCGCCAAGGTGCGGCCATGAAAGCCGTTAAAAGCGCAAACAATCTTATAACGGCCGGGATTCCCATGTTTTCTCACCAGCTTGATGGCACACTCATTAGCCTCTGCCCCAGAGTTGCAAAAAAACACCTGGCCCCACTCCCCAGCGCTACGTCTGAGCCGCTGCGCTAGACTAAGCATAGGCTCGCTCAAAAAAATATTACTGACGTGCATCAATTTATTAGCCTGGTCTGTAATGGCAGCCGCGATTTCGGGGTTGGCATGCCCGGCCGAAACCACCGCAATCCCTCCTAAACAATCAAGGTAGCGCCGCCCCTTAGCGTCATAAAGTTCGCAACCGCTGCCCCTTACAAAGGTGACCGGAAAGGGGCTATAGGTATTCATCAAGGCTGGCTCAACTCTCTGCATGACCCCCCTCATTTGTAATTAAAGTGCCAATCCCCTGAGGCGTAAAGATCTCAAGCAGCAGGGCGTGCGCCACCCGTCCATCCAACATATGCGCACGTGGCACACCTGCCTCTAAGGCTCTTAAAATCGCCTGTAGCTTCGGGCGCATGCCCTCGCTTGCGGCCTTGGACCGAAGCATTTCTCTTAACTTTTCCGCGTTGGTCTCAGAGACCAAGGTGTCATCCCGTCCGAAGCTTTCGTATAACCCCGCCACATTCGTCAATATCACCAGCTTCTCGGCTCCAAGCGCTGCTGCCAACTCACCTGCCGTCAGGTCAGCGTTGATGTTGTAAAGATCCCCCTTGGCGTCTGCGCCAAGTGGGCTGATTACCGGAAGGAATCCGCTTTGTAGCAGCCCAATGATCAGTGCGGTGTTTACCCGGCGTATTTTACCGACGAATCCCAGCTTTGGGTCTTCGCACTCGACTTCAAACAAGCGCGCGTCCACTCCGCTTAGCCCGACGGCGTGTGCCCCATGGGTATTAATCAGCGCGGTTAAATGCGCGTTAATGCGGCCCAAGAACACCATGGCGGTGATATCAATTGTTTCTGCATCCGTCACGCGCAGCCCCTCCACGAAACAGGACTGCTTACCAAGCTGCCTCATACTCTCGGTAACCTGTGGGCCACCGCCATGACAGAGCACCACCTGAAGACCTACGCTTTTTAGCAGGATCAGATCTTGAGTCAGGCTCTCGGAGAGCTTGTGGTTTTCAAGCATCTCTCCCCCCACCTTTAGGACCACGACCTTGCCGCTGTAACGTTTAATAAAAGGTAACGCCTCAACCAAAATCTCGGCTTTCTCTTGACTCTCTATCTCCGACATAAAAAACTCCTAATCTTGGGGTTAGGGGTACAAAGCGCTAAGATCGAGCCCCAAAGCTTCATCAAAACCAAATGTGAGGTTGGCGTTTTGCAGGGCTTGACCGGCAGCGCCCTTAACCAGATTATCAAGCACACACGTCACAATCACACGGTTTGTACGCTCATCCAATGCGGGCGTGATGAAAACGCGGTTAGCCCCACGCACCTCCTTGGTACCGTGCTGCTCGCGGGCCACACTCACAAAAGGCTGGTCTTTATAAAAACCCTGATACACCGCCAGAAGCTCCTCTTCCGTCCGATCTTGAGCCAGCTCCGCCGAACAGCTTAAATGAATACCCCTGACCATCGGTACCAAATACGGAGTAAAGCTGATGCGTACCGGAGCTCCCGCCACCCGCTCCAGCACCATCTCGATCTCAGGAGTGTGCTGATGCTTGGCGACTTTATAAGCACGCAGGTCTTCATACATGTGAGCAAAATGCAGCTCCGCTTTGGGCGCGCGCCCCGCTCCCGAAACTCCGGAAAGAGCATTGATTACTAACGAGCCTTTAATCAGGCCGTTTTGACAGAGCGGCGCGGCCGCTAGAATTGCAGCAGTGGCATAACAGCCTGGATTGGCAATGCGCGTGGATGTTATGATTTCTTCGCGAAACAGCTCGGGCAGACCATAACTCCAAGTCGGCAAAAGCTCGGGGCATGCGTGCGGCACGCCATACCACTGTTCATAAGCCGCCGGATCCTGCAGCCTGAAATCCCCACCCAAATCCACAATCACCTTGCTCTCCAGCTTCGGCAGAAGAGTCATGGCCTGCCCGTGCGGCAACGCACAAAAAACAAGATCGCACCTGCTTAGCTCTGAAAGCGACTCTTGCACATGCTGGTATCGCTGCTGCGCCATTGCGGCAAGATGCGGATAAAGATCCCCCACCCGCGCCCCGGCCTGAGAAGCCGCAACCAAACATAACGGCTTAAAGTGCGGGTGCCCGCAAAGCAGCCTAAGCAGTTCCGCCCCCGCATATCCGGAGGCGCCTAAAATCCCGGTCTTGATCTCAAGTGTAGGCATGTTGATACTTATCGTTTATAGATTAAAATGCATAAATTATACATCGTACGTAACTAGTATCTGTTCACACGAATAATAAATTAGGTGATTACAATCTGTTACCAGTGTGATTACCATGAATGTTACTTTCTCCGGAGAAAGTAACATTAACTCCGCGCCACCGCCCAGGCTAAAAACAAAATTGCATAATTAATTCCACGCGTAAGCGGTTACCACTTCTGAAATAGCAGAATCGCAGCCCTGCCGGGGGGCTAGTACTTAAACTCACATCGGAACACAGGACAGACATCTGAGTTAATGTAACCTGCTTCCTTGCAGCTATCGTATCCGGCGGCACCCTGCACACTTGCACCGAATTCAATATCTAAACAACCAACTTTCCTTTTCCAACAAACACCGACTTTTCCTCCCATCTCTACACTGAAACCGGGGAGGTCGACTTCATGCAGACCGGCAAACACACCGTCAACATGAAGCTGCGCAGAGGCACTCCCTTCGAAAGAAGCGCCGGGCATAAACCTAAGCGGCATATAAACTTTCGCCTCCAGCTCCTCGGCAAAAAAGATCGTAAGACTCCCCGGGAAAGGCTCACTGCAGCTAACCTCTTGGACCCACTTGGCTGCGATACCATCTGAAATCCAGATCTGCTCCGACTTACATGTTGCGGAATAATAATTATTTAAAAAGTGAATCTCTGCACTTTGCTCTCTTTCAACTTTGCACTTCTTATCAAACGCAAAACAGAGACTTTCCTGTTTTGACCCGATTGCAGCGTGTAAGTAGTAATTTCCGGCCTGGTCAAGAAGGGCAGACAGCATCCCTTTATCGGAAATTATACCGGTAAAAAGTTGTCCCGTTGCCCCATTGTCGTGATCATAGTTGGCGCGCAAATCGAAATGCCCCTGCACGTTATTGCTATCCGATGTTATGCATTTATAGGCGGTGACCGTACCCCCTATTCCCCGCGCGCTTGGTTTACAAGTGGCGTTTATCGACGCACCGCAAATGTTGCTCCGAAGTTTCACCTGAATAGGCGGAAGCGACGTGTTTGAAGCCCCGTCGGAACCTGGATAAGTAGGGTAGGTAGGTGGATAGGAGCCCGGCTGCGGGAATGGAGTCGGATCGGGGGTTGAACCAGGGATCGGACCAGGATACGGACCAGGAAACGGGCCAGGAAATTGGGACTGCGCCAAACATGGCGTCGCTAAGAAAGCAAAAGATGCCAAAAAGGCATAAACAGCAGAAAGCCTATTATAAGCCATTAGTTACCTCCCTTAAATCCAGACGAACCCCAGGTCCCCGCGCAACATTCCTTCACATAGTCTGCTTAAAAACTAAAGGTGCTTCTGATTATCTTAACCAAGACTCTACTCTTTCGTTGTGTAACCGCTTTCTCCCCCGTTTACAGATTTCTGTTTTTGATCTCAATGATACCACAGGGTTACCTTTGCTTTCTCCGGAGAAAGTAAAAAGTAACCGTTCACGTATGGAATTGATTACACAAAATCCACGAACATTGAGGCTGAAAAAGATCCTCTCAAGGGGCGCAGGTCCCCTCAAGGACCACTCTTAAAGGACTCTTAGGGGTGAAGACATTTTGGATCTTGGGGGTGAAAACACTATCCGTTCATAAAATCGCCGGTGACAGGGCTATTTATCTCGGTATGGTACCCACTCACGCCACTCCTCGTTGCGATCTTTTTCCTGCTGAAAAAGAGTGCGGTAGCTTCGCTCCGCAAGTTTAAGCACTTTTAACTTTTTTACGTTTACGCCCGGATACTGTGGGAGGTCCGGCGTGATATGAATTTTGGTCGGCGGAAAGGGTTCGATAATCAGCCCCCGATCATGTGGGTCCACCTTGACGGTAATAGCTTCAGTCGGCCCAACCCTAAAAACCGCAGCTTCCGTAGGCTCTAAACTCTCGATGCGTACCGGTACTGAAAATTGATCGGGTCGCTCGGGAATCAGACAAAGCTCGGCGTGCTCAGATTGCAACCCAGAACAAAGCATGTACGCAAAAAGCATATCCCTCCAAAAAAATCCTCGAAATCAATGGAAGCACTCAGGCTGCGCCTTCACCATGTTGACAATCTGTTTAAGCATATGCTCTATGCTTTCTGGGTCGTCCAATAAATGACAGTATCCGCACGCGCCGTGCTTCTCAGCGCTCTTTTCAATCTCTTGTGAATTGATGTCGCTAGTCACAATCACCGCCACCTCAATCCCCTTGCAGCCATCCAAGACCTGAAAGCTATTAACATCCCCAATGTGGGCATCCAGTAGCACCACGGAAGGGCGCCACTCCCGGATCATTCTTAGAGCCTGATGGCCACTAGTGGTGCACTGACAATCGATCTTGTAGAGATGACTGTTGAGGTCAACCTGTTCCTTAAACAGGTTGCAGTAATCCTCCTGATCGTGCACAAACAAAAGGC
>JAAYZI010000218.1 GCA_012514925.1 Deltaproteobacteria bacterium
TACAAAGCTTCATGAACTCTGAAGGTTGGAAGCGAACGCCTGAGAATTCCAGCCATCGCCTGGCGCCATGAGCCTGCACCCCAAAAAGTAACACCCCTATAAGCAGGAGCAAACACACCGCATACAGCGCATAAGCGTATCGGGCTAATCTCTGCGGATGAAGGCAGAGCGCAGCCAGTAATGCCACGGTACCGAGGCTCAAAAATAATAGCTGCTTAACAAAAGTCTGGCTGCGAATGGCTAGTGGTATCCAAGATAAAGAGAACCCTGAGCTTTCGGCATCATAGCCGGCACTGTACAGCGTCACCAATCCAAGAACCGGGATCAAATAACAAAGCCCCAGCAGTATCCAATCAAATTGAGACAACCATCGCCGATCTATAAACATTTAAACCTACCCATGTGTTTGCGCCTCAAGCGGGGGCGCATTATCAGTGTTACTAAGATCGTTTTGTCCGTGCATTCTAAAATAAGCTTCCATCACCTGTGCCACCAAGGGCGCGGCCTCGGCACCGCCGGCGCCCACGCCTTCAACTACAGCCACAACCACAATTTCAGGTTGCTGCGCAGGAGCATAACCGGCAAACCACGCCAAAGCATACTGCTTTGCCAGAGTCTTAGTGCCGCGCATGGCGCGCATCTGCGCAGTCCCGGTTTTGCCTGCCACCATCACCCCTAACTCCTCAGGCAGCTTGGCCCTACTGCCGGTGCCGCCCTTTTCATTGACTACCGCCAGCAAACCCTCCCGCACGGCATCCAGCACCCACGGCTCCACCATTAAGCGCCCCTGTTCTTCCTCGGCGAAGGCTTCATCTTTAAAAGCCCCCTGTTGCGCCTTTATACCTTTGATCAAGCGAGGCCGGTACAACACGCCTCCATTCACCAACGCCGCAAGCGCACGCGCTACCTGCAACGGCGTCACATCCAACGCTCCCTGCCCAATCGAAACTGAAGGAGTCTCACCGGGATACCACTTTTGGTCTGCTTTGTTTTTAAAGTGAGCTTTCTTCCAGGCGGTAGAAGGTACCAAACCTCTAGGTTCCGGCCCCAGCTGCAGCCCTGTGGGTCGGCCTAAACCAAAACGGGTGCTGTAATCATGAATGCGATCAATTCCCAGGCGCTGACCCACACTATAGAAGAAGACGTTGCATGAAAACTTTAAAGCGTCTTTTAGATTAACCGCGCCATGACGTTTGTGGCAGGCAAATGGCCGACTACGATCCACCCTAAAGGAACCGCTGCAAAAAAACTTTTCATGTTTGTTGGTAATCCCTTCGGACAAAGCGGCGGTGGCCATAATAAACTTGAACACCGAACCTGGATGATACAACCCCTGCACCGCACGATTAGTGAGAGGCTTATCAGGACTGCCCGTCAAGTCCTGCCACAGTTCATGCGAAATCCCAGTGGCAAAAAGATTTGGATCGAATCCGGGATAGGAAGCCATACCCAATACTTCGCCGTTTCTGGGGTCAAGCGCCACGATAGCCCCCTTCTTTCCGGCCAAGGCTTCGTCTACCGCGCGCTGCACATCAAAATCTAAAGTCAAGGTGATGTTGTGACCAGGACGGTCAGGCACATAATAAGCCTCTCCCACGCGGTTGCCGGAGGCATCAACAAATATGCCTCGAATTCCACGCTGACCCTGCAAAAAAAACTCCTGCGAGCGCTCCAGGCCAAACTGCCCAACCATATCGCCGCGTCTATACCCAGAAAAAGTCGGGCTCTCTAACTGCGCGGCAGTAATCTCCCCTAAATATCCCAGCAGGTGAGCCGCAAATCCGCCATAGACATACTCTCTGGTCGGCACTACGCCAATCATTACCCCCGGAAGCGCATGTCGCCGCGCCGCCACGCGCGCCAAGACGTCTCGCGAAACATCCTTAAGTAAAAGCTTCGGCTCAAAACGCTTCCTCTTTTTCTGAGGTTCGTCCAGCTTAGCTAAGAGCTCCTCAGGAGCAACACCCAAAACCTCGGCTAAGACCGTCACCGACTGTTTGGGGTCTGGGCTATCTTCTTTTACGAATTCAACATTAAACGCCGGTCGGTTCTTAACCAAAATCCTGCCGTGGCGATCCAGAATCAGGCCGCGCGGAGGCGGAATATAAACCTCTCGCAAACGATTATTCTCCGAACGCTCGCGAAAGTGTTCACCCTGCAGAACCTGCAAATACCATAGCCGCAGCAGCAAAACTGCGAAACTAGCGGCCATGATAACTGCCGCTATTCCCACCCTCCAGGAAAGATTGAAGCCGCTCCTATCAAACCAGACCGCCACCGTCTCTCCTTACGGCTATGCCTCTCGAAAGTCGGCTTTGTTTCTCCCGGCGGTCCCCCACCAACCAGCGCCTTAACAATGGGAACAGTAATGGCGCAAACAGAGCCGAAAGAAACCCTTCCCAAAGCGCAGTGCTCAAAGAAGCCGAAGATACCACCTCCGCTTCATAAACTAACGCCAGCATGCCTAAATACAAAAAATCAGCGGCTAACGTCGCCGCATATACGGTCACAAATATCACCAGGCGCGACTCGATAAAGATGCGCCTGGAGAGGAGCGCCAACACCCCAAACACAACAATATAAGCGCCGGCCCACGGCCCCAGAAGATTGAGGGATCCTAGGTCCTGCTCAAGCCCAAGCAAAAAAGCAAGCACGGCGTCACCGGGCTCCCCGCGATAAAACGCCAGAAAAACCAGGAGGATCAGAAGGAAGTTCGGGACTATTAAAGCAGGATTAACAGATTTTATGAGCGTGCCGGGAATCAGCAGAGCCAACAGTCCCAACAATAGGACCAATATTCCTTTACGCACAAACTCCACGGGCCACCCTTATTAATCTAAATCTTCACGAGGCCGGACACCCACTAACACCTCCACCATCTCAAGCTTTGTGAAATCAATCGACGAGCGCACTTCAATTTCTTGAAAAAGCGCCCCTGTTGCTTTTGGGCCGACGGAAGATACAACACCAAGCAATAACCCTTTGGGGAAAATATTATCCATGCCGCTGGTAATAACTCGATCTCCGACTTTAACCTGCCCACCTTCTAAAACGTACTCTAGACGGGCACGAAAGCGCCCCATACCCTGTAGCACCCCCCGCGCGCGCCCCTCTTGTACAATTGCATCAATTCCACTGGTACGATCACTTAAAAGCAAAACACGCGCGCTACCGGCTCCGCACGAAATAACATGCCCAACCACTCCATTACGTTCAAGCACCGGCAACTCGACTCGCACGCCGTCGCGGCTACCTTTGTCGATGGTTATAACCTGCACCCAATTGGAAGGATCGTAGCCTATTACATTCGCTACCACCACTTCCACCGCGGCCTCTTCAGCCATACGCAGCAAACCACGAATGCGCACATTCTCTTTTTTAAACTCAAGCAGCTGCGAATTTTGCGCCTCAAGCGCCGCCAATCTCGTCTTTAACCGGACATTCTCACGCTGAGTCTCGAGCAGCGCGATATAATCTCCCCACCAGCTCAACAGACTATGACGGGTTGCGCCATGTAAGGCTTGAAACGGCCGCAAGAACTCACCCACCCAGGAAGCTCCCAGACGCGCCACCGCGGGCCGTTCTTTAGTGTAAGCGCAAAGCAATAAGGCTGCGCAAAAGAGAACTCCTACCGTCAGCGAAGTCTTGGTAGTATGTTGATAAACGGCGGCCATACGGACCAACACACTAATGAAGCGCCACGTCTCTAAGAAGGTCAATATGGTCCAGCACAGCGCCGGAACCAAGCACCACCGCTGAGATCGGATCATCTACCAAAACCACAGGCAAGCCGGTTTCCTGAGTAATCAGGCGATCTAGATTCCTAAGCAACGACCCCCCGCCCGTCATGGTAATCCCGCGATCAACGATATCTGAAGCCAGTTCTGGGGGTGTCTTCTCCAATGAAATACGCACAGTTTCAAGGATTTGATTAACCGGCTCCATCAACGCTTCACGCACCTCCCCTTCATTTACCACTACCGCCTTAGGCACGCCCTGGATCATATCGCGCCCCTTGACCTCCATGGAGCGCGGCTCTTGACTAGGTAACACATTAGCGATGGCGATCTTAATCTGTTCTGATGTGCGCTCACCCACCAACATATTGTAACGGCGCTTAAGAAGATTCTGAATAGCCTCGTCCATACTGTCACCACCCAGCCGAAGCGAGCGCGAGTACACAATACCCTTTAAAGAAATAATCGCCACTTCAGTGGTCCCACCACCGATGTCCAGGATCATGCTGGCGCAAGCTTCAGTAATCGGCATACCAGCGCCGATGGCAGCGGCCATCGGCTCTTCGATCATGTGCACCTCACGTGCCCCAGCCGACTCAGCCGACTCCCTGACCGCGCGCTTCTCAACCTCGGTAATGCCATGGGGCACACAGATAATTATGCGCGGACGCACCAAAGCGCGACGATTGTGGACCTTGCGAATTAAAATCCGCAGCATCTCCTCTGTGACCTCGAAATCGGCGATTACCCCATTTTTCATGGGACGGATGGCGCTAAGATTGCCAGGAGTGCGCCCCAACATGCCTTTAGCTTCGGCCCCAACAGCCACGACTTTACGTCGGCCGCCGCCAAGCTCCTGCACCGCCACCACTGAAGGCTCATTGCACACAACACCACTGCCCTTGAGATAAATCAGGGTGTTGGCTGTCCCCAGATCAATCGCCAAGTCACTGGAAAAAAGGCCAAGAAGAGAACCGATCATATACTGCCCCGCCGCGCTTTAAGAGCAAAAAAACTAACACGGCATCCTGCCAAAGGCAATTAACCTTCCCGCTTCGCGCCGAGAACGCTACTAACCCAGATATTTCGCCGAGTTTCTGCTACCAGCCTAACAAAATATTCAAACTAGCTCTCCCGGCCCTCTATCACGCACCGCCACTTATCAGGCAAGTGCGCCAACTCGTCTTGATTTAGAGTGACTCCCAAACTCGTTATCCGAGAAACTAAAAAGGCAATCTGGTCGTCCTGGGGGAGCTTCTTATCAACAAAAATCAAATTATCACCAACATGACGACAAGAGCCGCTAACCGCCCTCCA